>NZ_JBIVJP010000016.1:0-165305 GCF_044750285.1 Streptomyces sp. NPDC088812
ACCGTCAATCCCTCGACCTGCTCGGCAAACGTCCGCCGGCCACAGCCGGGGCTGTCACAGAACAACCGCCGCACCGACAACCCGATCAGCACCGGACGTCCTCCGACAGCGACATCGGCCAGCGCCCGGCCATAACGACTGTGCACCCTCGCAGAACCGCGACCACAGTCCGGACACGCCACCGTCAACTCGCGGGTGCAGGCCGCGATGCGGACCACGCCGCCCGCCACCCACACCCGTTCCACCCGCACCGCATCAAGATGCGGATTCATGATTCCTACGAGGTCATCACACTCGTTGACAGTGTCGCTACCCGTGATGGAGCGTCACCGGCGCACGGTGGCACACCCAGCTTCACGGAAATCTTGCCAGGGCCAGCCGAGGTCGTACGCCGACAACGATCGGGCAACCGAGTTGAGGTCAGCGGGCGTGAGCGCGTACAACTGCGACAACAGGGCCTCCTGGTACTGCTCGGTTCGGTTCGCACCTCCGAGCTACCAAGGGGCCCTGCCTTCATGCACCCACCACCGACAGCGCGCTGCGCCCGGCCATGAACCGGGCGCTCGTGGCGCTGGCCCTGCGGGGCATGGCCCGCGGCGAGTACGAGCGGCTGGCCGTCGCGACGGGCCGGGCCCTGGCGTCCCGGTCGGCGGTGCGGGAGGCGGTCGCCGCGTGCGAACGGGCCTGCCTCCAGGGCCCCACGGTCGTGGCGACGGCGTCCGAGGCGACACTCGCCCGGGCCTTCCTGGACGGCGTCGGACTGCACCACGTGCCCCTGGTCGCCTCCCGGCTGGCGTTCTTCCCGCGGGGACCGCGGCTGGCCGTCCACACCGTGGGCGAGGCCAAGGTCACCGCGGTCCGTGCGCGGGGCTTCCTCCTCGACGACGCCGTCTTCTACACCGACTCCGCCAGCGACGCCCCGCTCGCGCGGGTGGCCCGCAGGACCGTCACCGTCAACGCCGCCCGCAGTTCGGTCGCCAAGCTCACCCGGGTCGCCGGCGACATCAGCCACGAACGCTGGCACTGACGCCGGTCGCCGGTGAGGGGGGTCGTGGTGTTCCCCGCGGAACCGCTCAGGGGAGGTCCAGGGTGAGCGTCGCCGACGCGCTGTCCGTGGTGGTGCCGGCGCCGGGCAGGGCGCGGACGGCGCGGGACACGCAGGCGCACATGCGGCGGGACGCCTCCTTCTGCCGCTCGTCGAAGAAGACGTCGCGGTGGTCGAGCCGGCCCTGGACGTCGAGGACCGTGACCTGGCACAGACCGCACTCGCCCCGTCGGCAGTCGGACAGCACCTCGGCTCCGGCCCGCTCGAGGGCCTGGAGGATCGTCTGGTCCGCGCCGACCGTGGCCGTGATGCCGAGCCGCGGTACCGACACGGTGAACTCCTCGGAGGGGAACCAGCCGCTGTTGCCGAAGGTCTCGTAGCGCAGGTCGGTCGGGGGCAGGGACCGCTCGCGCCAGCTGCGGCGGACGGCGTCCATGAGCGGGATCGGTCCGCACATGTACAGCTCCGCCGGCCCGTCGGCGGCGACCTCGTCCACCAGCGCGGCGACGTCCAGGGACGTGCCCTCCGCGTCCACGTGGACGCGGATCCGATCGGCGTGGAGCCGTTCCAGAGTGTCGAGGTAGGCCATCCGGTCGCGGCTCCGGCCGACGTAGACCAGGAGGTAGTCGTGGTCCAGCCGGTGGAGCACGCGTGCCATGCCGGCGATCGCGGTGATGCCGATGCCGCCGGCGACGAGTACGTAGCGGTCGGCGCCTATCCGCAGCGGGAAGTTCTGCAGGGGCTGCGTCATCCGGATCTCGGTGCCGGGGGTGAGGGCGTGCATGTAGGCCGATCCACCGCGGGAGCGGGGGGCCAGCTGCACGCCGAGGGTGAGCAGCCCGCTGCCGTCGGCCGACTCGACCACCGAGTAGGAGCGGGTGTCGGTACGGTCGCCGGTGTCCACGACGACGTCGATGTGGGACCCAGGTGCGGCACGCCGCGGGTGCTCGGGCCGGACGACGATGCGCTGGACGCCGGTGACCACGGGGGCCGCCTCGACCACCTGGCCGGTCTGCCAGACGGGCTTGTTCTCTGCTGCCATGGGGATCTTCCTGGCTCGGCGGGGTGGGAGAGGGTTCAGGAGGCTGTGCCGGCGGGTGCTTCGGCCGCCAGCATGCGCTCGATGAGCCGGCGTACCCACATGCCGCCCGCGTCGATGTTGAGGCTGTAGAACTCGTAGTCGGGGTTGGCGTCGATGGCCCGCTGCTGGGCGGCAAGCATGGTGTCGTCCTCGCCGAAGACGTTGGTCACGCCGTCCTTGAGCTGGGTGGTGATGAGCTGGCTGTCGAGCCGGTAGTCGCGCATGAACGCCCAGAAGTAATGGCAGGAGCGGTCGGTGTGGGGCGTGATGGTGTTCATGACGTAACCGTTGACACCCTGGCTGCGGTCGCCTTCGGGGGCTCCGGTGCCGGCCTTGGCGACGCCGACGTCGATACGGATGGTGGAGGGCGCCTCGAAGCGGATGATCTGCCAGCGGTCGACGCGGCCGTGGAAGCCGGGGAACTTGTCGCGCATGTTCTTCAGCCAGAACGGCGGGGGCTCGATGTCCAGCATCCACCGGGAGACGGTGACGGTGCGCTCGTCGTGGGTGACCTCGAAGTCGGACTCGCTGAGTTCCGTCTGGCCGATGCTGCCGCTGTGGACGAATTCCTCGTGGGTGAGGTCCATGAGGTTGTCCAGGAGGAGCTGGTAGTTCGCCTCGACGGCCAGGGTGGAACCGTCGCCGGCCCAGTCCGGGGAGTCCATCTGGTGCATGTCGGGCACCAGGGAGGTGTCTGCCTGCGTGGGTTCCCCCAGCCAGACCCAGACGAAGCGGTGGCGTTCGACCACGGGAAAGGACGGGACCATGGCGCTGGGGTTGATCGTTTTCTGCGCCGGCATGTACGTACAGCGCCCCGCGGAGTTGAAGCGCAGGCCGTGGTAGGGGCACTGAACCTCGTCCGGGCCGACCCGGTGGCCTTGGGAGAGAGGAGCGAGGCGGTGCCAGCAGGCGTCGGCCAGGGCCACGGGACGGCCCTCGTCGGTGCGGTACAGGGTCAGCGGGCGGTTGGCGACGGTCCGCGCGAACAGGGAGTCCTTGGTGACCTCGTGGTCCCAGGCGGCCACGTACCAGGCGTTCAGGGGGTGCCCCAGCGTCTTGTTCGTGGTCGAGGTCGTCGCATTGAGGGAAGGCATGGGCGCTCCAGCGGAAGGAGGCAGCCGGTGGCTGCTGCGGCTCGCCTCTCCATACCTATCGGCATAGGTATGGAGAGGCTGTAACCTTTACCTATGCCCATAGGCATTGGCAAGACCCGGAACGCTTCCGGCCGGGTCCACGGACGCGGAGAGGTGATCTGACGTGAGTCTTCGGTACGCACTGCTGGCGCTGCTCACCGCGCGCCCGCTGACGGCCTACGACATGGCCAAGCAGTTCAGCGCGTCCGTCGGGCACGTCTGGCACGCGCCGGACTCCCAGATCTATCCCGAGCTGCGCCGCATGGAGAGCGACGGTCTGGTCGAAGCCCGCGAGCTCACCTCGGGCGGCCGCAGGACCAAGCGCGAGTACCGCATCACGGACGACGGTCTCGTCGAGTTCCGGGCCTGGGCCGACACCCCACTGGACTACCAGCGTGAGCGGGACGTGCACCATCTGAAGGCCGCCTACCTGGAGTGGGCAGATCCGGCGGCGGCCCGGGAGCAGCTCCAGCGGCATCTCACCTTCCACAGCGAGCAGTTGCAGCAGTGGCTGGCGCAGCGGGACGGTGTCCTGGACCGCAGCAACCCGACCCTGGCCGCACGCCTGGAGAACTCTCCCGCGGAGGAGCACGAGCGCGTCGTCGCCTTCAAGGCCTTCGCCTACGAGGGGCTCATCGAGCGCGCCCGGACGGAGGTGGCCTGGGCCCGGCGGGGGATCGACCTGCTCGACCGGCTTTCCGGCACGGCCGCGGAAGCCGGCGGCGACGTCGAGGAACGCCGGGCTTAAGAGACTCCTCAGTCCTCGTCGACCAGGCGCCGGGCGGTCGCCGTGTCGGTCACGAGCGCGGTGATCCAGCGACCGCGTACCGCTCCCCGTACCGCGGTGTACTTGCGTTCCCCGCCGGCGACCTCGATCCGGGTGGGGACGGTGCGCAGCTGGTCCACCGAGATGCCGACGGTCCGCTCGCCGAGGCCGGCGTCGACGTGTACGCCGGCCGCGTCGAAGAAGCGCTGGCAGATGTCGCCGACCGCACCGAGGCCGCGCAGGCGCGCGAGTTCCTTCTCAGCCACGGCGTTCCCGCTCAGCCTCAGCAGGGGGACGGCTCCAGGCTGCCGATGCCGACCAGGACGGCCGTCAGCCGCTGCCACGCCTGGCTCACCTCCGCCACCGCCGGGTCGTTCAGCAGCGACAGGCGGGCCTCGGCGGAGCCGACGAGGCCCGGGGCACGGACGAACAGCGGGGAGGCGCCGGTGAGGTCGGCGAGCCGGGCGGCCAGTTCGGTCGCCTGCACCTGCCCCAGGGGGTCACCCATGCCGCCCATGAGCTGGACGCGATGTGTACGGGACGGCGTCGTCGGTGTGCTCCGGCCGGCCCGCGTTGACGGCCGGCAGGACGACGACCATGTCGGCCAGGAACATGCACGCGGCCGCGGCGAAGGCCAGCGTGTAACCATGTGTCAGCGCCTCGCTCGCCCGTGCCACCAGGTCGTGCTGCTGGGCTGGGCGGGCGAAGGGGGTCGGCGCGCTGATGTGGTGAGCACCGCAGGCCGCAGCCCGCGCCGAGCAGGACGAGCGGGACGACCAGCGCGACGACGAAGAGGGAAACATGCCCAGTTCGTCATGCGGGCCACGCCGACGATCGTCTCGCTGACCGTGGTCGTCGCCGGAGTCCGCCTCCAGGACCACGGAAAACCGGCTGCGAGCGCGACGCCGAGGAACGCTTCGGCGGCCTGCCCGCCCAGCGGCTGTCCACTCCCGGCGCCTGCCGGAGGGCACGCTCTGGACGGACAGGCTCCGGTCAGGGAAGGCGCCATGCTCGTCCCTGACCGGAGTCTGATCGGCTGCCCGCTCCCCCCAGCGGTGGCCTACTGCACCCTCACGTGGTGGACCACTGTGTTGATGTTGATGCCCTGGTAGAAGTTGACCGAGACGTAGTGACGGTCCTGGTACCAGGTCTGGTTGTCGTCCAGGGTGACGGGGTCGCTGAGGAAGCTGCCGTCGGCCTGGAGCGTCACGGGTACGGGTACGGGTGTGGTGTCGCGGTCGAGAAGAGACGCACCGTGCCCTTGGCGGGGAAGTCCGGGGCGGTGGACAGGTCGACCTGGCCGGCGATGCGGAAGGTGGCGCCCGGGAGGGTGGTGACGTCGTCGCGGTGTGCGGAGTCGGCCTCCGCCAGGGTCACCGCCGTGCCGTCGTCCCAGACCGCCCGGGTCCCCTTCTCCAGGGTGAGCGGCGTCGTGTCATACCGCGTGGTGGCCCCGGTGGCGGGGTTGACGTAGTCGACGTTCTCCACGACGAGGTCGCGGATGTTCTTGTTCTTCGTGAACGCGGCCGACAGCGTACTGCTGGTATGGAAGACCGAGTTGCCGTAGTACACGTTCTCCACGGGCGACCGGGACGCGGCGCTGGGGAAGTTGAAGGAGGTCCTGCCGGGAGGCATCGTCGCGGCGGTGTCGACGTTGTCGAGGTGGATGTCGCGGATGGTGGGATCGAAGGCGTCGGCGCCCGGGAAGGGCACGGTCTCCTTGTAGTCGGCGTCGAACTCGGCCACCCCGTAGTAGGCGTATTCGAGCAGGCAGTCCCGCATGTAGATCTTCTCCACGGCGCCACCGCGGCTGGAGTTCGTCTTCAGCTTCAGCGCCATGGCGAGGCCGGAGCCACCGAAGGTGTTGTCATGGATGAAGACGTTGCGGATGCCGCCCGACATCTCGCTGCCCATGGAGATGGCCGCCGAACCACCGCCGTCGTTGCGGTAGGAGGAGTCGCGGATGATGATGTTCTGGCTGGGTGAGCGGTGTTCGCGGCCGTTCACGTTGCGCCCGGCCTTCACGGCGGCTCCGTCGTCGCTGACGGTGACGGTGTTGTTCTCCATCACGACGTTCTCGCTCGACTCCGGGTCGATGCCGTCGTCGTTGTTCCAGCCGGTGCGTTCGTAACCGGTCGTCTTGTTGCTGTAGATGTCCAGGTCCCGGATGAGGACATTCTTGGAGCTGAGCGGGTGGACGATCCAGAAGGGCGTGTTGCGGATCTTCACGTCCTCGATCAGGACGTTCGTGGAGTCGTTGGGCTGGATGAAGGAGGGACGGAAGGTCGACTTCATCGCCTTCGCCCCGGCCGGCGGGGCGACGTTGTGCACCTTCCCCTGTTCCACCACCGGGATGGTGTCCGGCAGTTCCCCGTCGTCGGTGAAGATGCGCTGCTCGACGGGGACGTCCCGGTAGTTCATGTCATTGAGGACACCGTTGGCCCCGTAGGGTGCGTCGACACTCTTGTTCTCGACCGAGGGTTCGCCCCAGTACCCCTTCTTCCAGGGGCGCCAGTTCCACATGTCCTCCTGGCCGTCCAGGGTGCCGCCGCCGGTGACGGCGATGGTGCGCTGGTGCAGGGCGTAGATGAGTGGCGAGTAGCTGTAGAGGTCGCTCCCCTCGTAGCTGGTGCGTACGACGGGGTAGTACTCGTTGGTCTTGTCGCGCATGAACTTCACGACGGCGTCCGTCTCGATGTGCAGGTTGACGCCGCTGAGCAGGTTGATGGCACCGGAGTAGTAGGCGCCGTTGTCGTTGAGCGAGCCCCCGGCCGGGACGACGACGATACCGCCGCCCGCGGTGCTGCAGTCCTTGACGGCCGCGTTGAGGGCGTCGCCGTAGTACCAGACCTGCTGGGAGCCGTACACGAGGGGTGAGTCGGTGGCCGAGGGGCGGCCGGCCTCGTTGCCCGTCGCGTAGGTCTCGGTGACCTGCCGGACCAGCGGCCGGTACTTGGCTGCCGTCACGTCACAGCGCCGGTCGGGGAAGACGGGGGTGTGCGCGTTGACGGTGCGGTCGATGCGGTCGTACAGCGCGTTGTTCCAGTGGTTCCTGTCCCGTTCGGTCGCCGGCTGGTGTATCGCGAGTGCGTAACTGCCGGTGGTGCATCCGTCCTCCGCGGTGACCCGCAGGGTGTCGCCCGCCTCGACCTGGCCGCTGTTCTTGGGCTGCCCCTCGGCGTCGACGAGGACGCGGGTCTGCCGGGAGCGGTCGGAGGAGGTCAGTTTCGCCAGTGTCTGCCGTACGCCGGTGCCGGGCTGCACCGTGATGGTGGAGGTGCCCACGTTCCACACGGCGTCGTCCGAGCCCTGCCGGGCCACGACGCTCGTGCCGGTCGAGAGCGGGTGACGGATGCCGGCGGCAGAACTCTCGGTGGCCGCGTGGGCGGTACCGAGCAATCCCGCCGCCAGGGCGGTGACCGAGGTCAGGACCAGGGCACGCGGGCCCGATCGTCGGTTCCGCTTGGAAGTCGCCTTCCTGGTCGTGGTCGGTGTGCCGGTCACTTGCCCGCCACCGCGCGGAAGTCGGTGTGTCCCGAACCCACGCGGTACAGCGCGCGCCCGTCTGCGGTTCCGAGGTACTCGGCGTGGCCGCTGACGCGGTACGTGGAGCCCTCGACGACGGGCAGGGCGACGGTGGCGGTGACGTTGACGGGGATGTCGACCGGGGCGTCGACGACGATCTCGTCACCGGCCCGCAGGTTCGACGTCTTGGCCAGGGTGACGGTGGTGTCACCGGCCGAGGCGGCGGCGGTCAGGGTGGAGTTGTTGCGACGGTAGCTCGTGGTGAACGTCAACTGCCGCCCGGCGGTGCCCTCCGCGAGCCGGACCGACGGCACCGCGGAGTAGACCTTGCCGAAGTCGGCGAAGACCGTGCCGTCGGCGAGGCGCTTCAGGGAGACGGGGTGCACGGTGGAGTAGGCCAGCTGGGCCTGGAGGGCCGACAGGTGGGTGTAGGCGCACGGCGAGGAGCCGCCCGAGTACGACGCACAGGACGCGGGGGCGGGCCTGGGGTGGGTGCCGATGGCGGTCGCCGCGGGCCACGCGGTGTCGTCGTAACCGGCGGTGTCCCAGCCGGACAGTTCCGCCCGGGCGTCGTAGTACTCCACCCGGTCGCCGGAGTCGGAGTTGCGGTAGGTCAGGGTGTCGACGCGCTGGGCGTCGTAGCGGTGCACCTTCCAGGAGGCGTCCGACACCATGGTGTCCCGGCTGCCGTCGGCATGGTCGACGACGACCTTCACCAGCAGCCCGGAGGGACCTTCGGGGCTGCCGGGCCCGCCCGCCCGGCCCTGGCACCTGCAGTCCCAGTAGTGGGTGACCACGCCGATCGGCAGTTCCTGGCCGGCCGTCACACCGGTCAGGTCGGCCACGTCGTAGAAGCCCTCGCCCGCGTACTCGTAGGAGGAACTGCGCTGCACCACGCGGCCGGCCACGTTCACCTGCCAGTCGCCCATGGCCGCGACGTAGACCCGCGCCCCGGTGACCTTGCTGTGGCCGGAGACGCGCATGACCTTGCGGGCCGCGGTCCACTCGGAGCTACGGCATCACCGCCGCCCGGCTGCGCACCTTCGTCGATCCGTCCGACGACCCGGTCGACGGGCACTGCGGCGCGGCGGAGACCGTCGCCTTCGCCGAGCGCTGCCGCACCGCCGGACTGCAGGTCATGGTCGACATGCACTTCGGCGACACCTGGAACTCGCTCGGCAAGCAGAACCCGCCGGCCGCCTGGGCGGGCCTGTCCTACGCGGACATGCGGCAGGAGATGTACGACTACGTCTACCACCTGATGAACCAGCTCAAGACGGCCAAGGTGACACCGGCCTGGGTGCAGCTGGGCAACGAGACCAACCTGGGCATCTGCGGTGCCACCGGCAGCGTGACCTACGCGCCCGCGCAGATGACCGGTTTGCTCAACGCCGCCCACGAGATGGTCAAGGAGGTCTTCCCGGCCGCACAAACGGTCATCCACCTCGCCCAGCCGCAGAACTACAGCACCGTCGTGAACTGGCTGGACACCTACTCCGAGTACGGCGGCAACTGGGACGTCACCGGCTTCTCCTCGTACGCCAGCGGCACCGCCACCATCGACACCATCGTGGCCAACTACGTGGACTGCCAGGCCCGTTACGGCAAGTTGGTCATCCAGGTCGAGTTCGGCGGCCGCTACGACCGGGCCGACCGCACCTACACCGACCTCGCCTACTTCATCCAGCGCAACCGGAGCGCCGGAGTGCAGGGCCTCTTCTACTGGGAGCCGGAGATGTACACGCCGTTCGACACGTACACGATGGGCGCCTGGAATCCCACCACCCGTATGCCCACCCGCGCCATGGACGCCTTCCTCGTCTGACCGACGACCGGCGCACGACGACACACCGAGAAGGAACCGGATCGATGACCACTCACCGCCCGTGGCCGCTGGACGTGCCGGGGATCCGATACGGAGGGGACTACAACCCCGAGCAATGGCCGCTGGACGTCCAGCTCGAAGACATCGAGCTGATGCGGGAAGCCGGTGTCAGCCTGCTCAGCGTGGCCATCTTCTCCTGGGCCCAGCTCGAACGTCAGGAGGGCGTCCACACCTTCGAGTGGCCGGACGCCGTCCTCGACCGCCTGCACCGGGCGGGCATCCGCGTGGCACTGGCCACGGCGACGGCCTCCCCGCCGCCGTGGCTCACCCGCCGGCACCCCGAGATCCTCCCCAGGGCCGCCCACGGAACCGTCCTGCACCAGGGCGCACGGCAGTCCTACGCCGTCTCCTCGCCGGTGTTCCGGCAGTACGCGTTGCCCATGACCCGGGCGCTCGCCGAGCGCTACCGGGACCACCCCGCACTCGTGCTGTGGCACGTGGACAACGAGCTGGGCTGCCACGTTCCGCACGACTACTCCGACTCGGCCGCGGTCGCCTTCTGCAGCTGGCTGGAGAAGCGCTACACCACCGTCGAGGCACTCAACGACGCCTGGGGCACGGCCTTCTGGTCGCAGCGTTACGACACGTTCGAGGAGATCCTCCCGCCGCTGGCCGCCCCCACCTTCGTCGACCCCACCCAGCAGCTGGACTTCGCCCGGTTCTCCTCCGACGAGCAGCTCGCCCACTACCGGGCCCTGCGGGACGTGCTGCGCGAGGTCGCCCCGCACGTCCCGACGACCACCAACTTCATGATGTCCACCGGCAACAAGTGGGTGGACTACTTCTCCTGGTCCGCCGACATGGACGTGGTCGCCAACGACCACTACCTGATCGCCGCCGACCCTCAGGCGCACCTGGAACTCGCGTTCTCCGCCGACCTCAGCCGCGGGGTCGCCGGCGGCGCCTCGTGGATGCTGATGGAGCACTCCACGTCCGCGGTCAACTGGCAGCCCCGCAACCGGTCCAAGAACCCGGGTGAGATGCTGCGCAACTCCCTGACCCATGTGGCGCCGGGCGCCGACGCGGCGATGTTCTTCCAGTGGCGGCAGTCCGCGGCCGGTTCGGAGAAGTACCACTCCGCGATGGTCCCGCACGCGGGCCGGGCCACCGACGTGTTCCGGGACGTCGAACTGGGCCGCCGGCTGAAGGCGCTGGCGCCGGTCCGCGGCAGCCGGGTGCGCGCGGAGGTGGCGCTGGTCTTCGACTACCCGTCCTGGTGGGGCGCCGAGCTGGACTGCCACCCAACCGACGCCCTGGGCTACCAGACGGAGGTACAGCGCTGGTACCGGGCGCTGTGGCGGCGCGGGGTGACCGTGGACGTCGTCTCCCCGCAGAGCGACCTCAACCGCTATCGCGCCCTCGTGGTGCCGACGCTGTACTCCGTGACGGATCAGGACGCGGCCCGGGTGGCCGAGGCGGCCCGTGCCCGGCCTCGGTGCTCGTCACCTTCTTCAGCGGCATCGTCGACGAGTACGACCACATACGTCTGGGCGGTTACCCGGGTGTCTTCCGGGAGCTGCTCGGGGTGCGCACCGAGAAGTTCTGGGCGCTCCGGGAGAACGAGACGCACACCCTCGACGACGGTACGCACGCCGACCTGTGGAGTGAGAAGACCCGTCTGGAAGGGGCTCCGAGGCGGTCCGCACCTGGGCCGACGGGCCGCTGGCCGGGCGGCCCGCAGTGACCCGTAGGGCGGTCGGTGACGGAGCGGCCTGGTACGTAGCCACCCGCCTGGACGCGCAGGGCATGGACCGGCTGGTCGCCTCGGTGCTCGACGAGGCGGGGGCCGGCCCCGAGGTGGCCGGGCTGCCGCCCGGGATCGAGGCCGTCCGGCGCCACGGCGAGCACGGCGAACGCTTTCCCGTTCCTCATGAACCACACCGGCGAGAGCGCCACGGTGGACGTCAGCGGTCACGAGCTGCTGCGCGGCGCCGACGTCACCGGCGGCCTGCTGCTGCCCTGCGGCGAGGTCGCCGTCGTCCGCGAGACCTGAACCTCCCGCATCTTCCCCGTCCCTTCCGTCTCCCCCGGCAGGCCGGACGAGCCTGCCCTCCCCGAAGGACTGAGAGCCGTGCACATCCCCCCAGCGCCGGTCGGCCCCGGCGCGCCCCTGCCCGCCCCACCCGACCCGCCGCCGCACCGCGGCGCCGCACGGCAGGGGGGCACCGAGTGAGCATCGCGGAACTGCGCCGGGTCACCAGCGAGCGCAAGCGAGGACTGTCCCACGACGAGCGGCGATCCGGCGAACGGGACAACAAGGCGGCGGCCGTCTTCCTCCTGCCCTGGCTGATCGGCCTGGTGGGACTCACCGCCGGACCCATGCTGGTCTCGCTCTACCTCGCCTTCACCGACTACAACCTGCTCCAGGACGCCCACTTCACCGGTCTGGACAACATCACGCACATGGTGCACGACACCCGTCTGCACCAGTCCCTGAAGGTCACCTTCACCTCTGTGGTCTTCGGGGTGCCCCTGCAACTGGCCGTCGCCCTCGCCCTGGCCCTGCTGCTGGACCGGGGCCTGCGCGGCCTCACTTTCTACCGGTCCGCGCTGTACCTGCCGTCCCTGCTCGGCGGCAGTGTCGCCATCGCGGTGCTGTGGCGGATCATCTTCGGCGACGGCGGTCTGGTCAACGACGTCCTCGGGGTGTTCGGCGTCGCCTCGCGCAGCTGGGTGAGCGATCCGAACACCGCCCTGGGCACCGTGATCCTGCTGCACGTGTGGACCTTCGGCTCGCCCATGGTGATCTTCCTGGCGGGGCTGCGGCAGATACCGCGCGAGTACTACGAGGCCGCGTCCACCGACGGTGCCTCCACCTGGCGGCAGTTCCGGTCCATCACCCTGCCCCTGCTGACACCGATGATCTTCTTCAACCTGGTGCTCGGCATCATCGGCTCCTTCCAGTCCTTCACCCAGGCGTTCGTCGTCTCGGGCGGCACCGGCGGGCCTGCCGACTCGACCCTCTTCTACACGCTCTACCTGTATCAGGAGGGCTTCGGCTCCTTCCGCATGGGATACGCCTCCGCGCTCGCCTGGCTGCTGCTGGTCATCGTGGCCGCGTTCACCGCCGTCAACTTCTGGGCCTCGAAGTACTGGGTGTTCTATGACGACTGACAGTCCGATCCGCGACCTCGCGGTGGCCCCCGCCCCCGCCCCCGCTCCCGCCCCCTCCGCACGCCGGCGCGGCCGGCTGCGCCGCGCCTCCCCCGCCCTGCGGCACGTGCTCTTCATCGCCATGGTGGCCGTGGCGCTGTACCCCGTGCTGTGGATGGTGGTCAGCTCACTGCGCCCGGACGGCTCGATCTTCACCGACTCCGGGCTCTGGCTGGACACCTTCGCCGCCGAGAACTACACCGACGGCTGGAACGCGCTGACGCACCCCTTCAGCACGTACCTGCTCAACTCGGCGGTCGTGGTGCTCGGCGCCGTCATCGGCAACCTGCTCGCCTGCTCCATGACCGCCTACGCCTTCGCCCGGCTGAGCTTCCGGTTCAAGCGGACCGCGTTCGCGATCATGCTGCTCACCATCATGCTGCCGGTCCATGTCGTGATCGTCCCGCAGTACGTCCTGTTCGCCCAGCTCGGCTGGATCAACAGCTTCCTGCCGCTGATCGTGCCCAAGTTCCTCGCCACCGACGGCTTCTTCATCTTCCTGATGGTCCAGTTCATCCGCGGTCTGCCGCGCGAGCTGGACGAGGCCGCCCGGATCGACGGAGCCGGCCACCCCAGGATCTTCCTGCGCATCATCCTGCCGCTGATGACCCCGGCGCTGGCCACAGCCGCGATCTTCACCTTCATCTGGACCTGGGGCGACTTCTTCACCCAGCTGATCTTCCTGACCGACCCGGCCAAGTACACGGTCCCGGTCGCCCTGCGGTCCTTCGTCGACGCCCAGTCGGACTCGTCGTACGGATCGCTCTTCGCCATGAGCGTCCTGTCGATCATCCCCGTCCTGCTGGCCTTCACCTTCGGCCAGCGCTACCTCATCCGCGGCGTCGCCACGACCGGCGGCAAGTGAGCGCGGCCCACTCGCCGACGGGCACCGCCACGCACGAAGGGAAAGACATGTTGTTCCAGCGCACGGGCCGCACAGTGGCGCGCACGCTCATGGCCGCCGCCATGGCCGCCCTCACACTCACCGGCTGTGCCGTGGGCAAGGACACCGGCGCGGACCGGCTGAGCGAGGAAGGGGTCACCCTCCGGCTGGACTGGTGGGGCAGTGACGAACGGCAGCGGCTCACTGCCGAGGCCGTCCAGCTCTTCGAGAAGAAGTACCCCCGGATCGACGTCGAGCTGGAGTACTCCGACTGGACCGGCTACTGGGACCGGCTGGCCACCATGACCGCGGCCGGCAGCCCGCCGGACGTCATCCAGATGGACCAGCTGTACCTGTCCTCGTACGCGGACCGCGGCGCCCTGCTCGACCTCGACAAGTCCAAGTACCTGGACCGCACCCGGCTGTCCGCGAAGGTCCTCGACACCGGCCGCTACAAGACAACGCTCTACGCCGTCCCCAGCACGGTCACCGTGGCCGGGATCGCGGTGAACACCACGCTGCTCAAGCAGCTGGGCCTCGAACTGCCCGACACCACCGGCTGGACCTGGGACGAGTACGACGCCTTCGCTCAGGAGATCGCCCGTACCTCCGGCGGCAAGACCGCCGGGACGATGCCGCTGGCCGGTCAGGCGGCCCTGGAGATCTACACCCGGCAGTCCGGCGACCAGGTCTTCACCTCGGACGGCCGCGTCGGCCTGTCGGCGAAGACCCTCGTCTCCTTCTGGAACAGGGACGCGCGGCTGATCGAGTCCAAGGCCACGCTGAGCACCTCGCAGCTCGCCGACGCCGCCGCGCTCCCCCTGGACCAGTCGCCGCTGGCCACCGGCAAGACCGCGATGTCCCTCGTCTTCGCCAACCAGCTCTCCGCCTACGCCGAGGCCGGCGGCGGGGACAAGTTCGTCCTGGTCGACTTCCCCACCGCTCCGAACGCCTCCGCGAAGAGCCAGTACGTGAAGTCCTCCCAGTACTGGTCCATTTCGACCGGGACCCAGCACCCGGCGGAGGCCGCCCTGCTGGTGAACTTCCTCACCGGTGACAAGGAGGCCGCCAAGGTGCTCGGTGTCGAGCGCGGCCTGCCGGCCGTACCGGAGCTGCGCGACGTGGTCCGGTCCTCTCTCACCCCGGAGGACCGGGAGGCGGCGGACTTCGTGGAGTCGGTCGAGAACGGCCCGGTCGGCTCACCCCCCGCCATCACCCCGACCGGCGCCAGCGACTTCGAGACCACGCTCACCCGGTACGGGCAGGAGGTCATGTTCGGCCAGCGGTCAGCCGAGGACGCCGCCGAGGCCTTCCTGAAGGAGACCGCCGACAAGATCTACTCGGCCGGGGGCTGACCGCCCCGCCTCCCGCACCACCGGACACCTTCCCCACCGCGTCATCCACCTTGGAGTCACACATGCTCACGGGTTCCGCCCCGTCCGCCCGCCCCGCCGACCGCAAGGACAGTGAGAACGGCGAGAACGGTCCGCGTCGCTATGCCGTGTACGGCACCGGGCACCGGGCCGCGATGTACGTCGACGCGATGCTCCAGGACTTCTCCGACGTCGCCGAACCCGTCGCCTGGTGCGACCCCAACGAAACCCGTATGAGCCACTACACCGCCCAGGCCCGGGCGGCCGGACACACCCCCGTCCACTACCACCCCGACCATCTGGAGACGATGCTGCGGCAGGAGCGGATCGACGTCCTCGTCGTCTGTTCCCCCGACCACACGCACGCCGCCGCCGTGAGCACGGCCCTGCGCGCCGGTGTCGACGTCGTCTGCGAGAAGCCGCTGACTGTCGACGAGGCGGGCCTGCGCGCCATCGAGGCGGCTGCGGCCGGCTCGCAGGCCCAGCTCACCGTCACCTTCAACTACCGGTATTCGCCACGGAACTCGGCCCTCAAGCAGGTCCTCGCGGACGGTTCGATCGGCAAGGTGCTCTCCGTCCACTTCGAGTGGCTCCTGGACACCGTGCACGGCGCCGACTACTTCCGCCGCTGGCACCGGCAGAAGGCATCGTCCGGCGGGCTCGCCGTGCACAAGGCGACCCACCACTTCGACCTGGTCAACTGGTGGCTGGACGACGTGCCCGTGACCGTCCAGGCCCTGGGCGGCCTGCGGTTCTACGGCGATCAGGGGGCCGGCCGCCCGGCCGGCCCGCGTCCCTCACTGGGCCGCGACGCCGCCGCCGACGACCCCTACGGCTTCGACATGTCCGGCGACGACCACCTGCGCGGCCTCTACCTGGAGGCGGAGGCCCAGGACGGGTACCTGCGCGACCGGGACGTCTTCGACCAGGACATCGACATCGAGGACACCCTCAGCGTCCTCGTCGGATACCGCGGCGGCTGCTCCATGACCTACTCCCTGACCGCGCACAGCCCGTGGGAGGGCTACCGCGTCAGCGTCAACGGCTCCCGGGGGCGGGCCGAGCTGGAGGTGGTCGAGCGCGCCCACGTGGCGTCGGGCACGGCGTCGGACCTCCTGGCCTGGCGCACCGACACCCCCGACGGCACACCTACCGCTCCCGCCTCGCGCCCCGCCGTCGACCCGAGCGTCGCCCCCGGCTCCGCCGGTACGGCCACCGGTGCCCGCACCGAGGGCAGCCGGCTCGTGGTCCAGCAGCACTGGGACGTCGCGCGGGAGATCCCCATCGAGGAGAGCGAGGGAGGACACGGCGGCGGTGACGGCCTGCTGCTGGTGGACGTCTTCCGCGGCGCTGGCCAAGACCCGTTGCGCCGGCGGGCCGGTTACGAGGACGGGCTGCGCAGCGTCGCCGTCGGGGTGGCCGTCAACGAGAGCCTGCGCACGGGAGGGCCGGTGCGCACGTACGGCACACGGGCCGACCAGGACCAGGACTGACAGTCACAGCTCCCGCCCCGCTTCGCACACGACACCGAGTGAGGTTGCCATGCACGCACCACGTCCGTCGGGTCCGAGCCGACGTTCCGTCCTCGCCGGCGCCGCCGCCGGCACCGCCGCCACCGCCCTGGGCGTCTGGAACCCCGACGCCGCGCAGGCGGCCGGCCACCGGACGCCGTCCTTCGCCACCATCCAGAACGACCACTTCTGGCTGGACACGGACGGCAACCCGATCTACTCCCAGGGCGGCGGCGTCTTCAAGTTCGGCGACACGTACTACTGGTACGGGGTCCGCTACACCGGTGCCGAGCCGTACCAGAAGAACCCGACCCGTCTGTACGACAAGGAGGTCGTGTTCCTCGCCATCACCTGCTACTCCTCGCACGACCTCGTCCACTGGACGTTCGAGAACAACATCGCCACCACCGCCACCGCCCTGGACATCCCCACCTCCAAGGACGTCTCGGGTGACACCCTCTCCCGCATGCGGACCCTGGCCGACACCTCGTGGCTGGGCCGGCTCGGTGTCGTGTACAACCCGAACACCCGCAAGTACGTGCTGGTCACCCAGATGAAGTCCACCTTCGACGCCAACCCGACGGGACGCGCGCTGCTCTTCCTGCAGAGCGACACACCGACCGGTGAGTTCCGTTACGCGGACATCCAGACCCATGTCGAGAACTGTGTGTCGCAGGGCACCGGCGACCAGACCGTCTTCACGGACGACGACGGCCAGAGCTACCTGGTCTTCAGCAACGCCGGCGGCCGTCAGTACTCCTACGTCAGCAGGATCGCCGCCGCCGACTCGCTCAGCATCGAACCGGCCAAGCAGGTCGGTTACGTCGCGGCGGGCCGTGAAGGCAACGCCATGTTCAAGCTGGACGGCCACTACTACATCGGCACCTCCGACCTGCACGGCTGGAACTCCTCGCACACCTACCTCATCCGGTCCCGCACGGACGACATCCTCGGCGAGTACTCGGCCGAGTCCGTACTGCCGGGCACCGAGCGGGACTACAGCCACGTCACGCAGACCGGCTTCTTCGTGACGGTGAAGGGCAGGGAACGGGACACCGTCGTCTTCGCGGGCGACCGCTGGGCCGACTTCGCCTGGAACGGCATCGGCTACAACCAGTGGATGCCGCTGTCGTCGGGGCCGGACGGCCTGGTCTTCCACTCGCTCAGCCAGTGGCGGCTCGACGCGAGAAGCGGCCGGTGGGAGGTGGGCCCCGGCAACAACTACCTGCTCAACCCGGAGTTCGCGGCGGACCGGGTCCCGGTGACACAGCCCACGGGGTGGGTCGTCACGGCCGACGAGGACTCCGCCTCCCAGACCTTCGTGTCGAACACCTCCCCCGGCGCCGGCGGATCGCGCTTCGCGATCACGCTGGGCGCCGCGGAGGCGTTCTCCGGCTCGCTGTCCCAGACCGTGGACGTGCCGCGCGGCACCTACCGCTTCGCCGCCACGGTCCGGTCCACCGGGGGGTTCACCTACGCCCGCATACGGATCACCTCTCCCGGCCGGCGGAAGCCCTACATCATCGATCTGAACCGAACCACCGACGGGTGGCAGGACGTCGCCCTCGACGGCCTGCGCCTGACCTCCAAGGAGGTCACCGTCAGCATCGAGGCCCGCGGCCCCGGCGGGACCTCGGCGCTCTTTGTCGACTCGCTGTCACTGGTGCGCGAGCGGCGCTGACGCACGGCCCACGGTCAGCCCAGGGCGACGGCGAAGACGTGCATGGCGTTCTGGCCGCCCGCCGCGCCCGTGCTGACGGTGGGCAGCGTGACGTAGGCGGGTGTCTTCCCTTCCCGCAGCGTCACCGTCGCGCCGTACACCGCGACCTTGCGGTTGTTGCGGCCGTTCGCGGTGTTGAGGTACGCCGGACTGGCCACCAGGCCGGTGTCCCGGGCCGCTCTGTTGTCCCACCAGTCGGCGAAGGCCAGCGGGACGTCCTGGGTGGTGCCGTCGGTGTAGGTCACCGTGGCGAGGTCGGCGGCAAGTCCGTTGGTGGCGGTGCCCAGGAACCCCAGCTTGGTGCCGGTCCCGGTGAGGGGCACCGTCTGGCCCGCCGCGACGATGTTGTCCTGCTCGCCCGGCGCGGTGGCCGGCCAGGTGAACGTCACGCCGTCGTAGGCGACCGCACCGCCCGGACGCAGGCCCTGCGCCGCCAGGGCCTGCGCGGACAGGCTGCGTCCGGCGCCGTCGAGGTCGGCCAGCCGGGGCGCGGTGTCGTCGCTGATGCCCCGGTTGTCCCGTGCGGCGTCGAAGGAGGCGTACGGCACCGACACCCGCAGCCGCGCGGTGTCCTCGGTCCTGGCGCCGCGGTGGGTGGCGCTCACGGCCAGGTCGTAGCCGCCGGGGCTGCCGTCCGCGGGGACGGTGACCTTCCATGCGACGCGGACGGACCCGCCCGGCGGGACGGTCGTGCGTGCGGGTGTGCCGGCCTCGGCGGTCCAGCCCTCCGGGACGGTGAGGTCGACGGCCGCGTCCCGCAGGACGCTCGCTCCGCTGTTGGTGTAGGTGGCCTCGATCGTGGCGGTGGTGCCGGGGTGCAGGAGCCGGTCGCCGTCCAGGGTGACCGGGTGGTGGACGGTGACGGGGGTCGTTCCGGTGACGCCGTCCACGGTGACGGCGATGGTGGCGACGCCGTTGCCGACGGCGGTGACGGTGCCGTCGCGGCTGACGGTGGCCACCGACGGGTCGCTGCTGCGGTACCGGACCTTCTTCTCGTCCAGGTCGGCGAAGGAGCCGTCGTCGGTGACGGCCTCGACGACGTGGTCGGCTCGCACGTCGAGGTTGCGGCCGGGCTGCCGGTCCGGGTCGGTGTCGTCCTTGAGCCAGCGGTTGCGGGCGGTGAGGTCCATGGTGTCGCCGGCGCTCAGGGCCACGGTCTCCGGCTGCACGGTCACGTGCCGTACCCGGTCGGAGAGCCGGCCGTGCACACCGATCCGGACGGAGCCGGAGACGGTGGCGGAGTCGGGGCCCGCCTCGAACCGGTAGGTGCCGTTGTACAGGACCTGCCGGGCCTGCTCGCCGTCCCAGAAGGCCAGGTCGGCGGCGTTGACGCGGAAGGTGACGCGCTGGCTGCGGCCGGGGGCGAGGACGCGGGTCTTCACGAAGCCCACCAGGCGCTTGTCCGGCAGTTCCCGGCCGTCGACGCCGAACCCGGTGCGGGCGTACAGCTGGGCCACGGTCGCACCGGGCCGGGAGCCGGTGTTGGTGACGTCGAGACCGACCCGTACCGTCCCGTCGGCCGCCACCGTCCGGCGGTCCGCCTCGACGCCGGTGTAGGTGAAGTCGGTGTAGCTGAGGCCGTGGCCGAAGGGGTAGGTGGGCTCGCCCGTGAAGTACTGGTAGGTCCGGCCGAGACCGTCCGTGTCGCCGGGTGCCAGTCCGTAGTCGGCGATGTCGGGCAGCTGGGAGTCGTCCTTGTACCAGGTGAAGTTGAGCCGTCCGCTGGGGTTGTGCCGTCCGAAGATGACGTCGGCCAGGGCGTCTCCCTGGCTCTGGCCGTTGTAGCCGGAGAACAGGATCGCCGGGACCTTCCGGCGCACCTCCTCCAGCTCCACCGGCTTGCTGGACTGCACGCTGAGCACGGTGCGGGGGTTGCCCAGCGCCGTGACCTGGTCGATGAGGGAGCGGTAGTTGCCGGGCAGTGCCAGGTCTGCGTGGTCCTGGCCCTCGTCGGCCACCGCGGCGTCGGTGCCGACGGCGACCACCACCAGGTCCGCGTCCCGCACGGCCGCCCGGGTGTCCTCGCCGAGGACGGCGGGACCGGTGGCCGTGGTGGACGTGTCCGCGGCGTCGTGGACGATCTCCGCGTCGGGGTGGGCCGCTCTCACCTGGGTGGTGATGCCGTCGACCGGGCTCACCTTCACGGACGGGTCGCCCGAGTAGCCGCCGAGGGTCACCTTGCCGGCGAGGTCGCCCAGGATCACCACCTTGTCGACGTCCGCGACGTCCACCGGCAGCACCTTGCCTTCGTTGGAGGGCAGTTCGTCGTTCTGCAGGAGTACCAGGGCGTTGTCGGCCACCTCCCGGGCCAGCTCCCGTGCTCCGGCGATTCGATGACGTCCTTGCCGATGCGGGTGTAGGGCACCTCGTCCGCCCGGTCGAACTCGCCCGTGCGCATCCGCACGGTGAACAGGTGGACCAGGGCGGTGTCGATGACGCCGTCGCTCAGCACACCGGCCTCGACGGCCTCCGTCAGGTTCGGCGTGGTGGCCTCCTGGCCGGTGCAGTTGAGGTGGGTGCCCGAGCGCAGCGCGTACGCCTGCCCGCCCGCGGCGCCGGACACGCGCTGCCCGTCGTCGTCACGGGTCCAGGTGGCCTGCGTTCCCTCGCCGTCGGTCCGCCAGCCGGGCGGCGCCCAGTCGTGGCCCTGGGGGGAGGACTGGTAGGTGGTGCCGACCGCGTCGCAGTCGGAGGTGATGTAGCCGGAGAACCCGTAGCCGCGCTGGGCGATCTGGCTGGTGGTGTAGGTGTTGGCGGCCGACGGGGTGCCGTTGATCGCGTTGTAGGACGTCATCAGTCCCGCCACCAGGGACTTCTCGATCAGGCTCTTGAACTGGGACGTGTAGTAGTCGTGAAGGTCGTTGTCGGTGGTGTCGGAGCTGATGCCCATGCGGTTGTGCTCGACGTTGTTCAGCGCGTAGTGCTTGGCCGTCGCGGCGACCTTCAGGTACTTCTCCCGGGGTGTGCCGTCTTCCGTCTGCCCCTGGTAGGCGTTGACGTAGGCCCCCGCGAGGGCGGCGACGAGGTAGGGGTCCTCGCCGAAACCCTCGTCGGTGCGGCCCCAGCGAGGATCGCGGTCCATGTTGACGGTGGGCGCCCAGAAGGTGAGCGAGCCGTAGTCGTCCGGGGAGGCGCCGATGTTGTTCTGGCCGGTTCCCCACAGCGACTTGTCCAGGAAGCCGCGCACCTCGTCCGAGATCGCGGTCGCCGCCCGGTACACGAGGTCGCGGTCCCAGGTCATGGCGGCGGCGAAGTTGGTGGGGAAGCTGGTGGCGTGCACCCCGCCGGAGGCCGGGCCGTCGTTGACGTTGGCGCCCAGCCGGTTCACCCCGTGCTGGCTCTCGTTCCAGTAGGTGTACTGCTGTACCCCGAGCCGGGGGATGGCCGGTGCCCGGTTGGTGTGCAGTTGCTGTGCCTTTTCGGCGAAGGTCATCCGGGACACCAGGTCCGCGGCGCGTTCCGCGAAGGAGTGGCGGGTGTCCAGGTAGGGGGGAAGGGCGGTGGCACGGGCCGCCGGTTCGGCGGCCGGGGTGTTCGCCGCCCCGGTGGCGAGGAGACCGAGGCAGCACAGCGCGGCGGCCCAGGTCCGCCGGTGGGAGGGTGTCGGTGGTCTGCGGCGCACGGGAAGCCCTTTCTTCGTCGGTGACGTGAGGCGGGCATGGGACGGTCCCCGGCCGGTGGTGCGGCCGGGGACCTGGACCCCGTTCAGGAACCGATGGTGGCCTGCGGTCCGGTGTACTGCTTCAGCAGCGCGGGTACGTCCGCCGCCGCGTCGAGCGTGTAGGAGTAGTAGTCGCTCGGGGTGAAGGTGGTGCCCTGGGTCTTCTGGTCACCCGTGCAGTCGACGAGCACGCTGCCCTTCTGGGAGATCGCGGCGGCCGTCCCGTCGTAGGAGTAGGGGTTCGCGACGTTCTCGTAGTAGCTGTTCTCGACGACGGTCTTGGCCGACCCGCGCGAGAGGTTGCCGTACGAGGTGATGTTCTGCAGGTAGTTGTTGTAGAGGTGCGCCAGCGCCACGTTGTCGATGCTGGGGTTGCGCTGGTTGGTGTCGTGGATCCAGTTGTGGTGGATCGTCATGCGGGCGGTGACGTTGTCGGTCCAGCCGATGCCGAACGCCTTGTTGACCTCGCCCAGTTCGTTCCAGGACACGGTCAGGTAGCTGGTGTCCTTGCGGCTGTCGATGAGGCCGTCGTTCATCCGCTCGATCCGGTTGTGGTCGATCCAGATGTGGTCGGCGGTGTCCATCTGGATGCCGTCGTAGTCGTAGACCTTGTCGTCGGGGTCGTCGTCGGCCATCCGCGTGTCACGGATGGTCAGGTTGCGGATGATGACGTTGTGGACGCCGGTGCCCAGGTTGAGGCCGCCGTTGACGATCTCGCCCGTCGTGCCGACGCCCACGATGGTCTTGTCGGACTGCACCGGGATCTCGTAGCCGTAGCTGGGCACCGTGATGGACCCGGCCACCTTGATGACGTACGGAGCGGTGGCGGAGGCGTACTTCAGCAGGTCCGCGTAGGTCGTGACGGTGACGGTGGTGCCCGCGGCCCCGCCGGTGGTGCCGCCGCCGGTGGCGGCGAAGCCGTCGGCGGTGGAGGGCCAGGTGCGGCCGACCGGGGTGAAGGCCCACTGCTTGTTGGTGTTGGCGGTGCAGGTCTCCTGGATGATCGGGTTGCCGTTGGTGGTGGCCGCGTTCAGGTCGCTCAGGCACAGGCCGTTGCCCACGTTGACCACCTGGTAGGTGCCCGACCCGGACGCCGTGAACTTCCACAGCTGGTTGGCGCTGCCCACGCAGGTGTACTGCTGGACCTGCACCCCGCTCACCGTGCTGCTGTCGGGCACGTCCACGCACTTGCCGCTGCCCACCGACTGCAGCTCGAACGCACCGTTGCGGCTGTTCACCCGCCACTGCTGGTTCGTCTGCTCCGCATGGCAGTTCCACTGCTGGAGCAGCGCCTTGTTCGCCGTACTGCCGTCGACGACGTCCAGGCACTTGCCGCTCTTGGTCACCGCCAGCGTGTACGTCCCGCCGGACACCGGCACCGCCGCGGCGGCCGGCTCAGCCGAACCACCCACCACCAGCAACGGCACCACCAGCAGCACCGCCAGCCACCCCGGCACGAAGCGCCGCGGGTCTGTCCCGGCACGCGCACGTGTACTGTTCCCTCGCACGGGCTTCTCCCTCTCCGCCACGGTCGTCGTCATGTGAGCCGCGCTCACATCGGGTTCCAGTCGTCGGTGCCGGCCAGGTACTTCTGCGGCGTGTAGTCCGCCGCGGTGGAGTCGCTCAGCTGGGGCCGGTTGCTGTTGACGGTCGCTCCGGCGCCGGTGTTCTTGTACTCGGAGAAGCGGGCGTTCTGCCAGGAGTTGGAGGACATGTTGACCCAGGGCTGGGCGGTGGCGATGGTGGAGGAGAGCGTCGACTCACGGTAGAGGACCTGTGCGTCCGGGTACCAGGGACGCCCGAGCTGGGTGGTGTTGGCGGTCGCGCCGGTGATGTTCGACTGGTAGAAGAGGAAGCCGTACTTCTTGGCGGCGTCGGTGCTGGCGGCGGTGATCGGGCCGCCGGTGGACCGCTTCTCGTAGATGTCGCAGTCGTCGAACACGATGGTTCCGCCGCCGAAGATGAAGTCCACCGTGCCCTCCACGTAGGAGTTGACCGCGTAGGTGCGGGCGGAGTTGTTGACCAGGAAGGTGTCCTGGTCGCCCAGGAGCCGGACCGTGTCGAACACCGAGCGGTCGGCGTTGAGGTTCAGCGCGACGGCCTGGTGCCCCGAGTCGGTCGAGTTCTCGTCGAAGTCGTTGGAGACGGTCAGGTTGGCGGCCTTGAAGTCGTGTCCGTCGACGAACATGGTGGCGCTGCCGGAGGTGCCGTAGTCACCGGCGCTGTGGTTGTTGACGATGACGGTCGAGGACGGCCCCGAGCCCAGACCGCGCAGGGTGATGTAGGGCTTGTTGCCGGGGACGCGGACGATCTCCCGGTAGGTGCCGGGGGCGATGGTGATCTCCACGGGCTGGGTGTTGCCCGTGGGGACGGCGTCGATCGCCGCCTGGACCGTGGTGTACACACCGGTCCCGTCGGCCGCGACCGTGGGTTTGCCGCCCAGCAGGGTGAAGGCCCACTGCTTGTTGGTGTTGGCGGTGCAGGTCTCCTGGATGATCGGGTTGCCGTTGGTGGTGGCCGCGTTCAGGTCGCTCAGGCACAGGCCGTTGCCCACGTTGACCACCTGGTAGGTGCCCGACCCGGACGCCGTGAACTTCCACAGCTGGTTGGCGCTGCCCACGCAGGTGTACTGCTGGACCTGCACCCCGCTCACCGTGCTGCTGTCGGGCACGTCCACGCACTTGCCGCTGCCCACCGACTGCAGCTCGAACGCACCGTTGCGGCTGTTCACCCGCCACTGCTGGTTCGTCTGCTCCGCATGGCAGTTCCACTGCTGGAGCAGCGCCTTGTTCGCCGTACTGCCGTCGACGACGTCCAGGCACTTGCCGCTCTTGGTCACCGCCAGCGTGTACGTCCCGCCGGACACCGGCACCGCCGCGGCGGCCGGCTCAGCCGAACCACCCACCACCAGCAACGGCACCACCAGCAGCACCGCCAGCCACCCCGGCACGAAGCGCCGCGGGCGGAGACGATCGGCTCTCGGACGGCCGAGTAAGTATTCGGTCATGCGACTCTCCTCGTCGGATCGATCGAGTGTCGTTCCCCTCGCCCCCATGTGTCGCGTGCATGACAAACAGGTCTGGGCGATCGATGTGCCACACGCACGACGGAACGCCGCGTGCCATCAGGTCGGTGCCAACGACGGACCGACCGGTCCGACGTCCCGGTCGGACCGGTGTGGGATCGGCGGCGAGTTCCGGGGCTCTGCCCGGCGAACGTCCGGTGCCGTCCGCGACGGCGAAGACGCTAAGAGCGCCGACACCGATTCGTCAATAGCTCTTACATTTACCTCCGGCGCCCGCGTCGTGCCGGACGGTCCCGCCCGAGCCCCGTCCGCCACCCGGGGAAGATCCACCTCCGCGTCACGTCGACTCCCGGACCACGAGGCGGCAGGGCACCGTGTGCGCGCCCGGCGCGGTCCCCGCCGCCTCGATCGCGTCAAGGAGCCGCAGGGCGGCGATCCGGCCGATCTCCGTGAGGTTCATGTCGATCGTGGTCAGCGGCGGGCGGGAGGCCAGGGCCATGGTGTCCCAGTTGTCGTAGCCGACGACCGCGACCTCACCGGGCACGTCCGCCCCCCGCTCGCGCAGGGCGTCGGTGACCCCCCGCGCGATCTGGTCGTTGCCGCAGAAGAACGCGTCCGTCTCCGGCGCCGTGCGCAGGACCGCGGCCACCGCCCGACGTCCCCAGGCCTCACTCCACTCGCCGAAGTGGACCCGGCCGGTGGACAGCCGCAGGCCCGCCGCGGCCAGGTGTTCACCGCCGTGGTGCGCCCGGTCGCGGGCGGCGGCGTGGTGTTCGGGACCGGTGACGTGGGCGATCCGGGTGCGACCGGTGGAGACGAGGTGCTCGACCGCGAGGCGGGCGCCGCCCCGGTCGTCGGAGACCACGGAGATGTCGGCGGGGTCCGTGGAGGGGGAGAACGCGTACACCACGGGGAGGTCTTCCAGCCCGCCGACCCCCGACAGGGGCGGTCGCGGATCGGTGCGCCGGCCGGTGACGATGATGCCGTCCACCCGGCGGTCGAGCAGGGTACGCAAGTGGTGCTCCTCCCGGATGGCGTCCCCGCGGGTGTCGCACAGCAGGACCGAGATCTTGCCCGCACCCAGCGCGTCCTCGGCACCCAGCAGTACGGGGGTACTGAATCGGCCGATGCCGTCCGTGGTCATCAGTCCGACCGTCCAGCTGCGTCCCGTGTGCAGGCTCTGGGCCTGCGGGTTGGGGCGGAAGCCCAGCGCCTCGACGGCGTCCAGCACCCGCTGCCGCGTCTCCGGACGCATCCTCCCGCCGCCACTGAGCGCCTTCGACGCCGTGCCCACACTGACGCCGGCCAGGGCGGCGACGTCGGCGAGGCGCGCGCGACCGGTCGGCGACGACCCTTGAGCACTAGTGGCAGAAGTCACAGGCAAACCTTTTCTTCTCCGGGATCACTGAACCCATGGTGGCAGGCGATCTGTGCACAGTTCCAGACTGCACCAAATGAGAAAACCCTTGCGCACCTATTGACCGCCACCGGTTGATTTCCCCTACGGTTCCGACAGGTTACACAGGGAAAACCATTGCTCATTCGCGAACCCCGGAGAACCATGCCCCGTTCACGTTCCTCGCAGGTCCGCCCGACCGGGCCGGTCCGCCCAGGTCCGGACTCCCGGGCCGCGCTGCGTCCCGCCGCAGGCGTCATCGACTCCGGGTTCTGGCACGCCCGGCGTGAGGTCAACGCACGTGTGTGCCTGCCCCAGGGCCCCGAGCTGCTGGAGTCGGCGGGCAACCTGCACAACCTGCGCAGCGCGGCCGGCCGGGCCGACGGGACCTTCCAGGGCGACTATCCCTTCCTCGACACGGATGTGTACAAGTGGCTGGAGGCGGCCTCCTGGCAGCTCGCCCAGGCTCCGGACGCCGTGCTGGAGGCCCAGGCCGAGGAGATCATCACCCTCGTCGAGGCGGCCCAGGAACCCGACGGCTACCTCAGCACCTGGTTCCAGCTGGGCAAGGGCGAGGGCCGGTACACGGACCTGCGCTGGGGGCACGAGCTGTACTGCGCCGGCCATCTCATCCAGGCGGCCGTCGCGCATCACCGGGCCACCGGCCGCACCCGGCTCCTCGACGTGGCGCGCGCGTTCGCCGACCACCTCGACGGCGTCTTCGGTCCGCCGGGCAGCGGCAAGGCGATCGACGGCATCGACGGACACCCCGAGGTCGAGACCGCCCTGGTGGAGCTGTACCGGGAGACGGGCGAGCGCCGCTACCTCGACCTCGCCGCCTACTTCGTCGACCGGCACGGCCATGGCCTGCTCGGCGGCGAGTCCTACTGCCAGGACCGCGTCCCGGTCCGGGAGGCGACCGAGGTCGAGGGGCACGCGGTGCGCCAGCTCTACCTGCTGGCCGCCGCCGCCGACCTCGCCACCGAGACGGGGGACGGCGGGCTGCGCGCCGCCGGGGAACGGCTGTGGCACGCGATGACCACCACCAAGACCCATCTGACCGGCGGGGTCGGGGCCCACCACGACCAGGAGGACTTCGGCGATCCCTACGAGCTGCCCAACGAGCGCGCCTACTGCGAGACCTGCGCCGCGATCGCCTCGGTCCAGTGGAGCTGGCGCATGGCCCTGCTCACCGGCGAGGCCCGCTACTCCGACCTCGTGGAACGCACCCTGTTCAACGGTTTCCTGGCCGGGGTGTCGCTCGACGGCGAGAGCTGGCTGTACGTCAATCCGCTGCAGGTGCGGGACGGTCACGTCGATCCCGGTGGCGACCACTCGGCCCGCCGCACCCGCTGGTTCCGCTGCGCCTGCTGCCCGCCCAACGTGATGCGCCTGCTCGCCTCGCTGGAGCACTACCTGGCCACTGGTGACGAGGACGGGCTCCAGATCCACCAGTACGTCACCGGCACCTACGCCACGGACCAGGTCTCGGTCGGCTGCGTGACCGACTACCCCTGGCACGGCACGATCGCGCTCACCGTCGAGCGGACCCCGGCCGACCGGCCCTGGACGCTCTCCCTGCGGGTTCCGCAGTGGTGCGAGGAGGTCCGCCTGCGCTGCGGCGAGGAGGTCCGCGAGGTCACCCCGGCCGACGGCTGGCTGAGGCTGGAGCGCACCTGGGCCGAGGGCGACCGGGTGGTGCTCGAACTCGGTCTGGAGCCCCGGCTCACCACGGCCGACCCCCGGGTGGACGCGGTCCGCGGCTGCGTGGCGATCGAACGCGGCCCGCTCGTCTACTGCCTGGAGCAGGCCGACCACCCCGGCGGCGGACTGGACGACATCGTCCTGGACACCGCCCGCCCGCTCGCCGTGAAGCACCGCCCCGACCTGCTCGGGGGCGTCACCACCGTCGTCGCCGCGGGCCGCCGGCGCCCCGCCGCACCGGCCGGCTGGTGGCCCTATGGCCCGCCCGGGACCTCCCCCGGGGACGGCGGCGAGAGCGTCGAGCTGACCGCCGTGCCCTACTACGCCTGGGCCAATCGCGAGGACGGCGCCATGCGCGTCTGGCTGCCCACCTCATGACGTCCCCCGACCGCCCCCTTCCACCCCATCGAGGTCACCCCGTGTCAGCCAGCCGCCGCCCCCTTCTCGCCGCCGTCGCCGCCGTCGGGACACTCGCCTGCCTCGTCTCCTGCTCGGGCGGTTCCGGAGCCTCACAATCCACGGACGCATCCTCGGGGACGTACACCTTCTGGGACCCCTATCCGCAGTTCGACGCCTCTTCTCCGTGGGGCGAACTGGTCACGGGTTGCGGGAAGAAGGCCGGCGTCGAGGTCAAGCGCACGGCCTACGACACCACCGATCTCGGCAACAAGGCGCTGCTGGCCGCGCAGCAGGGCAACGCGCCCGATGTGATGCTGGTCGACAACCCGGTGGTCTCCACGCTCGTCGAGGCCGGCATCCTCAACAAGACCGCCGATCTCGGCCTCGACACCGCTTCGATCCAGAAGAACATCATCGGGGCGGGCACCATCGACGGCGACTCCTACGGTGTGCCGATCGGCGCCAACACCCTCGCCCTCTACTACAACAAGGAGATCCTGGACGCCGCCGGTGTGGACCCCGCCGGCATCACGGACTGGGACTCCCTCACCGCCGCCCTGGAGAAGGTCAAGGCCGCCGGGAAGAAGGGCATCACCTTCTCCGCGATCGGCACGGAGGAGGGCACCTTCCAGTTCCTGCCCTGGTTCTGGGGCGCGGGCGCCGATCTCGAGGACCTGGACTCCGATGCGGGCGCGGCCGCGCTGTCGCTCTGGAAGGGCTGGGTGGACGACGGACTGGCGCCGAAGAGCGTCCTGCAGAACACACAGACCACGAGCTGGCAGGAGTTCGCCGGTGGTGACTACGCCTTCGGCGAGAACGGCACCTGGCAGCTCGGCAACGCCGCCGAGGCGGGCTTCGAGTACGGCGTCGTCAACATCCCCTCGCGGGCGGGCGGTCCGGCGCCGGTGCCCACCGGCGGCGAGTTCGTCACCGTCCCGGTGCAGGAGGACGAGGCGCGCTACGACGTCAGCGAGAAGATCGTGGAGTGTCTGACCAGCGACGAGAACCTGCTCGCCACGGACACCACCTTGATGTACGTCGCTCCGACGGCCGCCGTCCAGGCGCGGCAGGTGAAGACCTCGACCGAGCTGAGGCCCTGGGTGGACGCGGTCGCCGCGGCCCGCGGGCGCACCAGCGGTGGCCTCGGCTCGGCGTACCCGACGATCTCCGAGCCCCTGTGGACCGCGGTGCAGACCGCCCTGTCGGGCACCGAGGACCCTCAGGCCGCCCTGTCCGCCGCCCAGACCAGCGCCGACAAGGGGTAGGGACCCGATGGCCACCGCACGGCTCGTCCCGGCGCACCGGGCGCCGAAGTCGCCGGCCGAACCCGCCGCCGCCCCGGCACCTGCCTCCCCGGGGCGGCGGCGCACCCGGCTCACCGCTCTCGTGTTCGTGGCGCCGCTGCTGGCGTACCTCGCCGCCTTCTACGCCTGGCCGCTGTACCGCAACCTTGATCTGAGCCTGCGGGACTACACGGTGCGGTCGTTCGTCTCCGGGCACGCCCCGTTCGCGGGGTGGGAGAACTTCCGCGCGGTCCTGGCGGACCCGACGTTCGCCCCGGCGATGCGTCACACGCTGGTCTTCACCTTCGTCTCCCTCGCCTTCCAGTACGTCATCGGCCTGGCCCTCGCCGTCTTCTTCAACCGGCACTTCCCCCTGGCTCCAGTTCTGCGGGCCCTGTTCCTCGTCCCCTGGCTGCTGCCGCTGATCGTGTCGGCGTCGACCTGGTCCTGGATGCTCAACAGCGAGTCGGGGGTCGTCAACCACGCGCTGCACCTCGTCGGCGTCGAGCCGGTCGGCTGGCTCACCTCGCCGGACTGGGCACTGACCTCGGTGATCATCGCCAACATCTGGATCGGCATCCCGTTCAACCTGGTCATCCTCTACAGCGGGCTGCAGAACATCCCCGGCGAGCTGTACGAGGCCGCCGCGCTGGACGGTGCCGGGCCCTGGCAGCGGTTCCGCCGCATCACGCTCCCGCTGCTGCGTCCGGTGTCGACGATCGCGCTGCTGCTCGGCCTGGTCTACACCTTGAAGGTCTTCGACCTGATCTGGATCATGACCAAGGGCGGTCCGGGCGACTCCTCGTCCACCCTGGCGACCTGGTCCTACCAGCTCGGCTTCGGGACACTGCTGCCGAAGTTCGGCCCCGGCGCCGCGGTCGGCAACCTGCTGATCCTCATCGCCCTGGCCTTCGGTCTGCTGTACGTCCGCGTCCAGAGGAGGCAGGAGAAGTGAAGCGGCGAAGCGGCTCACGGCGGCGTCACACGGTCATCGGTCTCGTCCTCACCGCGCTGATGCTGTTCCCCGTGTACTGGATGCTGAACGTGTCCCTGACCCCGCAGCAGTCCATGCGCAAGGACCCTCCCGACCTGTTCCCCTCGCACCCCACGACCGAGGGGTACCAGACCGTCCTGCGGGAGCAGTTGCCCCACCTGTCCACCAGTCTCCTCATCGGCCTTGGCACGGTCGCGCTCACCCTGCTGGTCGCGGCGCCGGCCGGCTACGCGCTGGCGACGCTGCGTCCTCGCGGCGGGGGCGCCGTAGGGCTGGCCCTGCTGGTCGCCCAGATGATTCCGGGCATCGTCATGGCCATGGGCTTCTACGGGGTCTTCCTCGACCTCGGGCTGCTCAACACCTGGTGGGGCCTGATCGTCGCGGACTCCACCATCGCCGTCCCCTTCGGCGTCATGATCTTCACGGCGTTCATGTCCGGCATCCCCCGCGAGCTGATCTCCGCCTCCCGGATCGACGGCGCCGGCGCCTTCCGCACGTTCTGGTCGGTGGTGCTGCCGGTGAGCCGCAACGCCGTCGTCACCGTCTCGCTGTTCAGCTTCCTGTGGGCGTGGTCGGACTTCGTCTTCGCCAGCACCCTCGACGGGGGCGGTGACTGGAAGCCCGTCACACTCGGCATCTACCGCTACATCGGCAACAACAACCAGGAATGGAACGCGATCATGGCGACCGCCGTGGTGGCGTCCGTCCCGGCGACGATCCTGCTGGTACTCGCCCAACGCTATGTGGCGGCGGGCGTCACCGCGGGAGCGGTGAAGGACTGACACCACCGCTCCCGCTCCCGCACCCCTCTCCCTTCCCCCTCCCCACGGAGTTTGCCTGTCATGAACCTGCCAGTACCAGCACCGTCAAGGACTCACCGTTGGCGCCCGGCCGCCGCGCTCGGCGCGCTGGCCCTGGCCGCCACCGCGCTGCTGGCGACCGCGCCGCCCGCCCAGGCGGTACCGACCGCGGCCACCACCCTGGTCGTCGACGCCAGCCAGAATCTCCGCTCGGTCACCCACCTCGCCGCCGGCAGCCTCTATGGGCTCGCCGACGCCTCCACCCCGTCGGACACCCTGGTCAGCGCGCTCAAGCCGCACACCTTCGTACAGATGGCACCCGGCGGCAGCCAACTGCCCAACGGCGCCTCGCAACCGGGCGGCGACGCCCTCGTCGTCGCCTCCAAGGCGGCACAGGCGGACGCCAAGGTGGTCGTCCGGATGCCGGACTGGTACCCGAACTTCCCCTACCAGTGGGTGAGCTGGAGCGACTGGCTGTCCGCCGTCGACAAGCAGGTATCGTCCGTGCAGTCCTCGGGCGCCACCAACATCAGCGCCTACGAGATCTGGAACGAGCCCGACTGGACCTGGGACACCGCGGCCGCCGGCTCCTTCAACGCCGGCTGGGCGCGGACGTTCAAGCAGATCCGCGCCAAGGACACCACCACCCCCATCCAGGGCCCCAGTTACGCCGTCTGGAACCAGTCCTGGATGACCCAGTTCCTCACCGACGCCAAGGCCAGCGGCACCGTGCCCGACGTCATCGCCTGGCACGAACTGGAGGGCAGCCAGAACATCGCCGCCCACGTGTCCGCCTACCGGGCGCTGGAGAGCAGCCTCGGCATCAGTGCGCGCCCCATCGCGATCGAGGAGTACGGCACCCCCGCCGAGATGGGCGCCTCGGGCGCGCTCATCGGATACGTCGCCAAGTTCGAGCGGACCGGCGTGCGCGACGCCGAACTCGCCTTCTGGAACCAGTACGGGACCCTCGGTGACACCCTGACCGGCACCGGGGGCTCGCCGAACGGCTCCTACTGGACGTACAAGTGGTACGGCGACATGTCCGGGCACATGATCGTCACCACACCGCCCGCGCAGACCGGCATCGACGGCTTCGCTTCCCGCAACGGGTCGGGCAACCAGGTGAACGTGGTCGCCGGCGGCTGCACCGGCTCCTGTGCCGTGCGCATCGACGGACTGTCCTCGCTGCCCGCCTTCGGCAGCACCGTGCACGTACGCGTGCAGTACTCGCCCCACACCGGCCGCACCACCGCCTCCCCCGGTCCGATCACCGTCTCGGACACCGACTACACCGTCAGCGGCGGCTCCATCACGGTGCCGATCGCCATGAACGCCTCCGACGGCTACCGGGTGACGGTCACTCCCACCGGCACCTCGACCTCGCTGGCCGGGCGCTACCAGATCACCAACCGCAACAGCGGCCTCGCCATCGGCACCTCCGGCACAGCCACCGCGGAGGGCACGGCGGTCGTCCAGGCGGCGTCCACCACCGGCACGGACCAGAACTGGACCCTGGTCTCGGCCGGCTCGGGCCTCTACAAAATCGTCAATCAGAAGAGCGGGCTGCTCCTCGGTATCGACACCATGAGCACGGTCGACGGAGGCGGGGCGTTGATCTGGGGTGACAACGGCACCGCCGATCACCTCTGGCAGCTGATACCAGCCCGGGACGGCTACTACAAGATCGCCAACCACCACAGCGGCCTCCTGCTCGGTGTGGACGGCATGAGCACCGCGGCGGGAGCCCGGGTCCTGCAGTGGTCCGACAACGGGACGGCGGACCACCTCTGGAAGCTCACCGCGCGGTGAGACCTCCGCGCTGAGCACCGCCCGGTACGGCGGCCGGCCGGGTCCGTCCGGGACGGATCCGGCCGGCCGCCGGATGCCACCGCCCACGGTCTCGCCCCGGGCGCTGTCACACGGCGGTCGCCGACGGGGCGTGCGGGATCGCCGCGGCGCGGGCGCGGATGGTGAGGGTGCGGGTGAGCAGCGCGGCGACGGCCATGAAGACCAGGAAGTTGGTGACGAGCCCGGTGATGTCGGTCGGGGCGGCGCCCTGCTTCACCAGCCAGGTGCCCACGGCCGTCCCGAACCAGTAGGTCATGCCGAGGGAGAGCAGCGAGCGGGCGACGGCCATGCCGGCCCAGACGACCGCGTACCCGGCCCCGGCGACGGTGTGGACGGTGTTGTCGGGATGCTTGTCCACCTTCATGAGGCTGACGGCGAGCAGCCCGATCAGAGCGCCCAGGGCCACGCCGATGATCTCCACGGTCAGTCCGACGCCGTCGGTGTAGAAGTCCTTGACGAAGAGCAGGGCCACGGCGCCGCAGATGATCGCGGAGCGCACGACCGCCTTGTTGTCGAAGGTGCGGCGGCCCAGGTCGAATGCGAGAACGAGCGCCAGCACGACGGCGTTAACGATCAACGAGGTGGTCAGGCTCACAGAAGTACCTCCGGAACGGGTGCGGCGACGGTTTCCAGTCTCCGCGGGCGGCCGTCGCCCGGCATCGGCCCGGCGGCCGAGGAGGGTGGAGACGGTGACCCTCCACCCTTGTCCACCTGTCTCCACCCTGCTCCGCCCTTGCCCCACCCGCCGACGGTGACCGTGGGTGGAGTGCTGGTCAGGGGCGTGACAGCATGTCCGCATGCGCCTGACCAGACCACTCGAGGCGTCCGACGCCCCCCGGAGGTTCCGGCCGGCGGGCGGGCGGGCGCCTCTCACGATGCTGGTGCTGGGTCTGGTCCTGATCGCGACCGCGGTGGCCGGAATCCATACCTGGTCGGCGGGCATGGTGGACGCGCCCGCAGCGGCCGTCGCGCTCGCCGGATGGCTGGCGTTCGCGGCCTGGTGCGTGCGGGTGGGCCGGGCCGGGACGCGCCCGCCCCCGACGGCGGGGACGCTGAGCGGTGCCGGGCTCCTGACGGTCACGGTGACGGCCGAGGGACTGGTACTGACCTGGGTGCCGGCGCTCGGGGCGGCGGCGGCGCCGCTCCTGCTGGCGGCCGTCATGTCGGCGGCCGCCGAGTTCTCGGTGCCGCTGAGCGTGGGGGTGCTGGCCTGCGGCATGCTGGCACTGGGGTGCGGGGACCTGCTGAGCACGTCCGCGAGCACCGACCGGTGGGCCGTCGCCGTCTGGACCGCGATCCTGACGACCTTCCATCTCGTCGGCCTGACCCGGCGCAGCGCCCGTGTCCAGCACCACCAGCTGCAACAGTTGGTGGAGCAGCAGCGGCAGACCCAGCAGGAACACCAGCGCGCCGCGGCGCTGGACGAGCGGGCCCGGATCGCGCGGGAGATCCACGACGTTCTCGCCCACTCGCTCGGCGCGCTGTCCGTGCAACTGGAGGCCGTGCACGCCCTGCTCGAAGCGGAGCCCCCGCGGACGCGGCAGGCGGCGCGGCAGGTGCGCCGGGCCCGCGAGATCGCCGTGGAGGGACTCACCGAGACACGCCGCGCGATCACCGCGCTGCGCAGCGACACCGCGCCGCTGGCCGACGCGGTGCGGGCCTTGACCGACGGTGTCCGCGGGCAGCACGGCGGACCGGTGCACGCGGAGGTCGCGGGTGCCGAGCGCCCCCTGCCGCCGGAGGTGTCGCTGTGCCTGCTGCGCGTCGCGCAGGAGGCGCTGGGCAATGCCGCCAAGCACGCTCCGGGCCGGACGATCGACCTGTGCCTCGAGTACGAGGCGGACCGTGTGCGGCTGACCGTACGGTCCGCTCTGCCGGTCACCGGGACGGAAGCCGCCGACGAGCCGGGACCGGGCGGCTACGGGCTGGCGGGGATGCGTGAGCGTCTGCGGCTGGTCGGAGGTACGCTTTCGGCCGGTCCGGGGCCCAGGGGCTGGACGGTTCGAGCCGAGGTGGAAGCGTGAGTCTGCGGATCGTCGTGGCCGACGACCAGGAGGTCATCCGGGAGGCCCTGATGACGCTGCTCGACCTGATGCCCGGCATCGAGGTCGTCGGCGGTGCCTGCGACGGGCAGCAGGCGGTGGAGCGGGTCGCCGCGCTGCGGCCGGACGCGGTCCTGATGGACCTGCGCATGCCCGGCACCGACGGGATAGCCGCCACGACGCGCATCGCCGAGCAGTACCCCGGCACGGCTGTGGTGGTGCTGACGACCTACGCGGAGGAGCCGCTCATTCTCGATGCGCTGCGGGCCGGGGCCCGTGGCTATCTGACCAAGGACGCGGGGAAAGCGGAGATCGTCCGCGCGATCGAGACGGCCGTCACCGGCCACACCACCCTCGCCCCCGCAGTTCAGCGACGGCTCCTGGACGCCGCGGACCGCCCCTCCTCCCCCGCTCCCGGCGAGGAGACCGCGCGGCCGGCGGCCCTCACCGGACGCGAGGAGGACGTGCTGCGGCTCATGGCGGAGGGCCTGCCCAACGCGGCGATCGGACGGCGACTGCTGATCGGCGAGGCTACGGTCAAGACGCACGTGAACCATCTCTTCGCCAAACTCGGCACCCGTACCCGGGCCGAAGCGGTCGCCTGGGCGCATCACCACGGATATGGCCCCGCGGCACAGCCGCCCGCCTGATCCTCACATCGTGCGGGCGGCGGGCGGCGGACGCCCGTGCGTCCGGGTTCCGTGCGTTCGGTTCCGTGCCTCCGAGCGTCCGGGTTCCGCGTCCGTCAGAGACTGATGTGGACGGGGCCCCCGCTGGGTGAGATGCCGTCCAGGACGCCGGAGGGAACGCGGAAGACGCGGCCGGGGGCCGCGGGCCAGGCGAGGGTGCGGCGGGTGATGACGCGCCCGTCCTGGCGGACGGTGACCTTGGGGAAGCGCACGAACTCGTCCGACCACAGCAGCAGCCGGCCGCGGGCCGGGGCCGGGTCGCCGGGGCGCAGGATCTGAGGGGCGATCCAGCGGAAGGGGGAACCGGCGGTCAGGCGCACACCCTCGGCCGGCTGTCGTCGGCCGGCCAGGTGGTCGATGACCTGCTGGGCGACGTGCTTGCCGTCGAGGGCGGCGACGTCCGCGGTGTCGACCGGGTGCAGCATGTTGCCGACGGCGAAGACGCCGGGGCGGCTGGTGCGCAGCGCGGTGTCGGTGAGGGGGCCGAGGGTGCCCTCGTCGAGGGTGATGCCGGCGGTCCGGACGAGTTCGTGGTCGGGGATCCAGTCACCGGTGAAGACGACGGTGTCGCACTCGACGGTGCGTCGCCTGCCGGTGTCGAGGTGTTCGATCTCGACGGCCCGGCAGCGGCCCTTGCCGATGACCCGGGTGACGCGGCTGCGGGTCGCGACGGGCACGCGGAGCACCGAGCGGCCGGCCGCGTTGAAGACTCCGTAGGACTCCGCCTTCGGGTACTGGCTGACCATGAGGGCGGGGGTGCAGCCGGCCTCGCGCAGGGTGACGACCGCGGACCAGCTGACGAGTTCGCCGCCGACGACGACGGCCCGCTTGCCGACGGGCTGGTGGTGGAGGTGGACCAGGTTCTGCAGCTGTCCGGTGGTGTAGACGCCCTGCGGGCGGTCGCCGGGGATGCGGCGGGCGGTGCGGGGCCGCTCGCGGGCGCCGGTGGCGAGCACGATGGCCCGGGGGCGGACGCGGTAGCGGCCGTCGGGGCTGGTGACGTCCAGGGTCTGTTCGTCGGCCCAGCCGGTGACCATGGTCTTCACCCGGATCTCCGCTCCGGCCCGGGTGGTCCGGTCGACCAGGTGGCGGGCGTAGGCGGGGCCGGTCATCACCCGGTGCAGGTCGCGCAGGCCGTAACCGGTGTGGTCGCTGTGGCGGGGAATGCCGCCGGCCGCGCTCTCCCGGTCGACGACGAGGATGTCACCCGCCGACCGGTCGGCGAGCTCGGCGGCCGCGGTCAGTCCCGCGGGGCCGCCGCCGATGATGAGGACGTCGGGCTGGATCAGGGGCGGCTGGTCGGTCATCGGTTGTCCTTGTGCTGGCTGCTGCAGCCGTCGTGGTTCTGGTACTGGGTGCGCAGGGCGGCGACGGCCGCGCCGCAGAAGAAGCCCTGGCAGCGGCCGTTCATGGCGCGGGTGCGGCGGCGCAGGCCCTCCAGGCTGCGGGCGGGCACGGGCGCGTGACAGGCGTCGCGGATCTCGCCCTCGGTGACGCGCTCGCAGAAGCAGACGACGGTGCCGTAGGCGGGGTCCGCGGCGATGCGCTCGGCGTCCTGGTAGGGGCGGGTGGTGGCCTCGCCGATGTTCGGCATCCGCGGCGGCTCGGGCAGGTCGCCGCGGTCGCGCAGAGTGAGACCGGCCTCCTCCAGGAGGGTACGGGCGTGTTCGGCGATGGCGATACCCGCGGTCAGGCCGGTGGAGCGGATGCCGCCGACGAGGAGGTAGCGCTGCTCGGGTGTGGCCTCGATGAGGTAGTCGGGGTGGTCGATCGCGGCGCGCAGTCCGGCGTAGCTGGCGGTGACCTCTTCGGCCAGCAGGCGCGGCATGAGCCGTTCGCCCTTGGTGAGGAGGAAGTCGTAACCGTTCTCAGAGGTCGCGGTGTCGGTGCGGTCGTTGAGGTCCTCGGCGGTGGGGCCGAGCATGACGTTGCCGTAGATGGTCGGGGAGATGAGTACGCCCTTGCCGCGGGAGGAGGGCACGGGCAGGACGATCTTGTCGACCATAGGCCGGGTCAGCTTGTCGAAGACGAACAGCTCGCCGCGGCGCGGGGTGACCGTGAAGCGGTCGTGGCCGAAGAGCCGGTCGATGTGGTCGGCGCCGAGGCCGGCGGCGTTGACGACCCAGCGGGCCCGCACCTCGCCGCCCTCGGTGCTCAGGACGGTCACGTCGTCGGTCGTGTCGACGGCGGTCACGGCGTGCTTCAGCAGGATGGTGGTGCCGCGCTGCTGGGCGTCGGTGGCCAGGGCGAGGTTGGTGGTCCAGGTGCAGATGATGGACTCGTCGGGGACGGTGAGGCCGCCCAGCACCCCTTCGCCGAGGTCGGGAACGCTGCGGTAGACCTCGTCGGCGCCGATGATTCGGCTGTGCTCGTAGCCGTTGGCCTCGGCCTTCTCCTTCAGGCCGGGCAGTGCGTCGAGCTCCTCCTGGTTCCAGGCCACGAGGACTGCGCCGGTGTGCTCGACGGGGATGCCGGTGGCCTTGGCGTAGGCGCTCAGCAGGCGGTACCCGCGGGCGACCAGGCGGGATTCGAGGGTTCCCGGTTTGGCGTCGAAGCCGGTGTGCAGGATCGCGGTGTTGGCCTTGCTGGTGCCGTCGCCCACGTCGTCACGGGCTTCGAGCAGCGCCACCGAGACGTCGCAGCCGGACAGCTCGCGCGCGATCGCCGCGCCGACGATTCCTCCTCCGATCACCGCGACGTCGTAGACGCCGTCGTCCGGACGGTGGGGGATGGCGGTCATGAGTGTTCTCCCTTGGCGGCACAGGCTGTGGCGGCCTGCGCCCATGTGGTGCGGTATTCCTGGGCCCGGTCGGCGGACCAGCGGGGTTCGTACACGGTGCTCGGCTTCCAGTCCCCGACGGCTTCCTTGAGGCTGAGCGCGGGGTCCAGCGCCCGGCGCGCGAGGGCGGCGGCGCCCAGGGGGGTGGCATGCGCGCTGGGATAGATGTCGACGGGGAGCTGGGCGATGTCGGCCTGGGCCTGCATGAGGGCTGCCGAGTTGGTCAGGCCGCCGTCGGCGCGCAACCGGGTCAGCGGCCGGCCGAGGTCGTGACCGACCAGGGCGGCCAGCTCGGTGACCTGTGCCGCGATGCCCTGCAGCAGGGCGAGGACGAGGTGTTCACGCCGGGTGGACAGCGTCATACCGGTGAAGGAGGCGGTGGCGTCCGGCGTCCACCAGGGGGCGGCGAGCCCGGCGAAAGCCGGCACGCACAGGACGCCTTCGCTGTCCGCCGCGACCAGTTGGTCGAGTTCGGTGGCCGACTGGACCAGGCCGAGGTCCTGGAGCCATCGCACGGCGGAGGCGACGGTGTAGACCTGGCCGTCCACGCAGTACAGGGTCTGTCCCTCGGCCTGCCAGGCCACCGACGTCGTCAGCTTCGCGCTGGAACGCACGGGGTTCAGGCCGGTGTTGGCCAGCAGGAACGCACCGGTGCCGTACGTGCACTTGGCGGTCCCCTGTTCCAGGCACGCCTCGGCGACCAGGGCGGCCTGCTGGTCGACGATCAGTCCGGCCACCGGCACCTCCGGGCCGAAGGCGCGCGTGGTGCCCACGATCTCGTCGGAGGTGGCGATGCGGGGCATGCGTTCGGTGCCGAGCCCGAACCAGTCGGCGAGTTCGCCGTCCCAGGATGCGCTGTCCAGATCGAAGATCAGGGAGCGGCTGGCGGTGGAGGCGTCGGTGACGAACTCTCCCGTCAGGTGGTGCACCAGCCAGGTGTCGGTGGTGGTCACGACTCCCTCACGGGTGAGGTTCCGGCGGACCCAGGCCATCTTGGGCGCGGAGAAGTACGGGTCGAGGACGAGCCCGGTGCGTGCGGCGATGGCGGCGGAGCTGTCGGCCAGCTCCGTACAGATGCTCTCCGCGCGCCGGTCCTGCCAGACGATCGCCGGGGACAGGGGGGTCCCGGTGGCGGGGTCCCAGGCCAGGACGGTCTCTCCCTGGTTGGCCAGGGCGACCGCGGCGATCGGGCGGCCGGCCGTGGCCACCGCCCGGCGGCCGGCGGTCAGGACGGAGTCGAGCAGTTCGTGCGGGTTCTGCTCCACGCCACCGCCGGGCAGGTAGGTGGGGCGGACGGTCTCCTCGGCGATGGCGACCGTGCCCTCGTCGGCGTCGACGACGATGGCCTTGGTGCCCGAGGTGCCCTGGTCGATGGCGAGGACGGCGGTCACTTGGCGCTCCTTTCGGCGGCCGCGGAGCCCTCCGGCGTCGTGCCAACGGTGTCCAGGGCGCGGTCCACGTCGGCCATGTCGGGCATGGTCAGGCCGGCCCGGCCACGGCGGATGATCAGGGCCGCGAGGTACACGGCACCGATCCCGCACAGCACCAGCACGTAGATCCAGGGAGCGCGGAAGGAGGAGTCCCGGAAGATCAGCAGTTCGTACACCAGCCACACACCGGCCAGGACGAGGACGGGGACCTCCCAGCGGCCCAGCGAGAAGCCCTTCGACGGCGGCAGCGAGTGGCGCTTGGCCGCGTACATCGCCACGGTGCCGGCGTAGATGACCGCGGGCAGCAGGGTGGCGGCGGAGAACAACTCGAACAGGGCGTCGGTGGAGCGGGAGAAGACCGCGAGGATGATCTGGGCGATCAGCATCATGAAGACGGTGGCGTTCAGGGGCGTCGATGTGCGCCGGTCCACGCGCTTGAGCAGCCGCCAGCCGGGGAAGCGCTCGTCGCGGGACATGGCGTAGACAAGGCGGGTGCCGCTGAGGGTGATCACCAGTCCGCAGGAGAAGATCGAGACCACGACCAGGACCAGCAGGATCTTGCCGACGACCGACCCGAGGACGGCGGTGATGACGGTGGCCACCGGGGTGCCGGACGCGTCGAGGCCGTCGATGTGGCCGGCCGCGGCGGTGATCGCGATCAGGAAGAGGAAGCCGAGCACGCCGAGGGAGAGCACCGCCTGGACCATCGCCTTGGGAATGACGCGGGCGGGATCCTTGGTCTCCTCGGCAAGGTTCGCCGCGGACTCGAACCCGACGATGGTGAAGGCACCCAGCAGAAAAGCCAGGGCGAACGGTCCGACCTCGGTGGCGCCGCCCAGCCCGTAGTAGCCGCTCGCGGGCACGGTGCCGGTCTCGAAGAGGTGGGCGAAGTCCAGCTTGCCGGTGAACGCGCCGACCGCGAACAACAGCACGGTCAGGGCGATCATGCCGATGAGCTGCATGGTCACCGCCACTTTGTTCACCCGGTGGGTGGTGCGGGTGGAGATGCCCACCAGCAGGGCCTGGAGGAGGACGACCCCGGCCGTGATGACCCAGGCGTTCTGTGTGGTGCCGACGTAGCGGAACAGTTCGGGGAGGATCGTGGAGGCGATGGTGTAATCGACCGCCACCACGACCACGCCCAGGAAGGCGAACGAGATCCATCCCATGATCCAGCCCCATATGGGGCCGACGATCCGCGACACCCACTGGTAGGAGTAGCCGCTGATCGGGATGCGGGCCGCGAGGGCGCCGAACACGAGGGCGATGGACAGCTGGCCGATCACCGAGATCGGCCAGGCCCAGATGCCGCGCGGGCCCGAGGTGGCGAGTACCGCGCCGTAGGTGGTGAAGATGCCGGTCGCGATGGACACGAACCCGAACGCGACCGAGAACGAGGCGTACCAGCCCAGTTCCCGCGCCATCTCCTGACGGCCGCCGGTCATCGCACCAGGCTCCCCGGCCGCTCTGGACCCCTGGGGGCCTTTTTCTGCTTGTGCCATGACTCGCTTCCCTCTTCAGGGTGCCCGCCCACGCAGCGGGGGGCGATGGATCAGATGGACGAGAAGGTGAAAGGTCGACGTCCGGACGGTGGGTACCCCCCGCCATGACCGTTTCTATGGGTTGTTGACCGCGAATTACTGAAAGTGTGGCCTAGTGCCCGAGGGGCGTCAAGAGTTCGCAACACCTTTACGCGCCTGAATTGATCGGAAACCATCCGCTTAACCTGCGAACTTGAGCAGCCGCCCGCCTGGCTCGGCGGAGGAGGGATGACCAGCGAGCAACGGTTGCGGTTACCATGCAGTCACAGATCCACAAGAACAGTCACCGCTGAGGGGGTGTCGTGCTCCCCGTCGAGCGCCACCGAAGGATCGTCGCCGAACTGTCCCGGCTGAAGTTCGTCACCACGGACGACCTCACCGCACTGCTGAGCGTCTCCCATGAAACCGTCCGCAGGGACCTCGCCCAACTGGAACGACGCGGTGAACTGACCCGGGTGCACGGCGGCGCGACCAGCCCCGAGGCCCCGGTCGGCGAAGAGCCGTCCTTCAGTGAACGCAGCGGCGCCATGGCCGAGGAGAAGCGGACCATCGGACGCGCCGCCGCCGCACTCATCGAGCCGGGCCAGACCATCGTCATCGACGTCGGCACCACCGCGCTCGAAGTGGCCCGTGCCCTGCCCGCCGACCACACCGGTGTCATCGCCACGCCGTCCCTGCTCGTGGCCGCCGAGGTCAGCACCCGCCCCCGCGTGGAGGTCCTGGTCAGCGGGGGACGGCTCCGGGCGGGCGACCTGGCCTGCTCCAACGCCCACGCGGTGGGCTTCTTCTCCGACCTGCGGGCCGATGCCGTCTTCGTCGGATCCGGGGGCATCGCGCCCTACGGCCTGACCGACTTCCACCTCGACGAGGTCGCCACCAAGCGGGCCATGCTCGCCAACGCCTCCCACCGCTACGTGCTCGCCGACTCCAGCAAGTTCGGACGTACCGCCGCGCACCGCGTCTGCGAGCTCGACGGCTTCGACACCCTGCTCACGGACCAGCCCTGCCCGCAGGACCTGCGCACCGCCATCGGCCGTACCGGGGGCACCGTCGTCGTGGCCTGACCTCAGTCGGAGACGGCCTCGGACGGAGGTCACCGGTCCGTCAGTGCGACGAGGACGGGCCACACCTCCCGTGGGCCCCCCGGCGGATTCGCACTCATCCACGCGCGCAGCGCCTCCGCCACCTGGCGCGGATCCGCCGTCGCGTAGTGATGGACGTCCCACGACGCGTACAGGGTGATGGTGATCGGTTCGCCGTTCGCACGGGCCGAAACCGCACCGAGGCCGAACCGCTGCGCCTCCGTGACGAACGCGAGGCCCTGACCGTGGGCGGCGAGCGACTGAGCGACCGACCCGGTCGACACCTCACGGATCGACGGTGCGTGCTCCAGGGTCGCGGTCGCCGCGACCACAGCCGCCTCGACGCCGCTGCGCGGGACGATGAGCCAGGACTGGCTCAACAGTTCCAAGTCACCGACGACCGTGACGCCGAAGCTCTCATACGCCTCTTCGGTGTCCTGCACCATCACAGGAATCTCGGCGATCGGCAGGATGTGGCGGTGTTCGGGAGGCGGCAGCGAACTGCCGGCGAGATCGACGTCGTGGTCCAGAGCGGCGTCGACGTCGTCGGCGAGGATGCTGTGCAGGTCGACGACGGGAACGTCCGTCGTCGCGACGAACGGTGTGAGCACCCCCTCGGCCGTGGCATGCGGGCAGGCCACCCGGAACGACGGCTTCCCGCGGACCGCGAGTGCATCACAGCCTCGGCCCGGCCGAAACGGGCCAGGACATCGACACCGAGGCGGTCGGCATCCTGAACCGCCGACAGGGGAATCGGAGCGGCGCGTGGGCATGGGGGCAGCATCACACCATGCGCTTCACACACCCGGCCGACCGAGCGGTCCCCGGTTGGTCACTGCGGCCGGTGCCCAAGAGCGGCAGCCCGGACACGGTCGCGGCCTCCTCCCGCCGAGCCGACGGATCACAGACGGCCGGCGCGATCAGTACGGTGCCTGACGAACGGCGGGCCGCCGGGCACCGCGATGAACATGTGGGCGCGGTCCGTGCCGCCGGCCTCGACCAGGAGCACGCGTACACCAGGGTCCTCGGTGAGGCGGGCGGCCGCGATCCATCCGGACGAGCCGGCTCCGACGACGATGTAGTCGAACCTGTGGGCCATCGGACGGCTCCTCGGGGGTGCCGGGTACGCGAGTGACTCGAACGTAGGGTCCGGCGGCGGTGGACATCCGCGTCAGGAAGGGAAGTCGGCGCGCGCCTTCGACATCTGTCGAAACGCGCCGGGTCAGTGCCCGGCGGTGTCACGGTAGGCGGCCAGCCACAGCGCCAGGTCGGTGCGGGCGGGGCCGGAGCGCAGGTCGGCGCCGGTCAGCTCGCTGATGCGGTCCAGGCGGTAGTAGAGGGTGGTGCGGTGGACGTGCAGTTCCCTCCCGGCCGCCGCCACCTCGCCCCGTGGTCCCGACACCTTCCCCTCCTCGGCTCGGAGATCACCAACGCCGACGAGGTACAGGATTGTTTCCGCAAGAGGCTTCGAGGGTGTGAAGATGGAGTGAGAAGCACTATCGAGACCACGGGAAGGTGCCAGCGTCCCACGGGTCACTCGAACGGCCAGATCCCACATACGTCCCACAGAACGCCTGACTACCCGTCACGACGTCGGTACAGCGCAGGTCAGAGTGGATCATGGTGGGATACAGCAGGCGCCTTCTCGCCGCCCGGTGCGCGCATGCGGGGGCCAGCGGAGCGGCGGATCCGGCGCAGAAGGTTGCGGCAGCGGATGGACTGCACGTCGGGTACCCGGTCGGCGAGTTGCAGGAGGTGGCTGCGGTGGCTTCGGGGTCTCGGGCGAGGAGGTGGGCGTACGCGAGGTGGTTGCCGTGCAGGAGTGCGGAGCGGGGAAATCCGCTGGTGGGGCCGTGGTCCGTGAGGGGTGACAGGAGGGTGGTCGCCTCGGCGAGCAGGCGCCTGGTGTGGACTGGGTTCGAACGCCCGCCGCCTCAGCCGGACCGGTACGGGGCGAGTGCGGCGGCCCGGCCTGGCCGTTGGCGACTCCAGGCATCTGTCGTCCCATGCGGTGCTCATGAATACGGGCTGGCCGACAAGATCCAAAGAAGACGGCCTAGTCCACAACCCGCTCTGAACGCACCTATACCTCCAGGTCGCCCGGGCCGTGGTGACCAGGCCGCCCCACATCCCGGGTGAAGCCGGCACGAGATCGACCTACCTCGGGTCGGCTTTGAGGTAGACGAGGAGCTTGTTCTTCTGAAGCGGGCAAGCGCAGGCGAAGTTCCGCAGCCGCTGATACGCCCGGTACTGCTTGCGTTGCACCCGGCTAACGCCGTTCCCGAGGCCGAGCGGCACCTCATCGACCGCGCCTCCGCCAGCTCCCCTGCCCACGCACAGGCGGCAACCCAACCCGCCCCGACGCACCCGCCTCCGGCCAGTGACGGAAGCCGCAGTCTCCAACTGCACGAGGACTCGTCAAAGGCATCACGGTTCTGGATGCGTCGGCCATCTCTGGCGGTGCCCGTCCCGTTCGTTACGGTGTAGCAGTCATGGCCCCGCGAGACGCACACGAAGGGTTGCTCGGCACCTTGACATGTGATATTAGATCATTGCCGCGTGCCGCGTGCCGCGTGCCGCGTGCCGCGTGCCGCGTGCCGCGTGCCGCGTGCCGCGTGCCGCGTGCCGCGTGCCGCGTGCCGCGTGCCGCTGACCGGCTGGAGGCGCGGGTTTGTTAAAGGCGGCCGCCTTGTCCGGTGATCAGCCTCTTCGCGTGCCCGTGGGGTACGACGCCCACCGATGGAGCACCTTCCGCGGAGAACGGACTCTGGTCGTCGCCACGCGTACGGTCACGTCGGCCGTACGCATCCTCGAAGCGCTGCCCGCCCTGCTGCGCGGCGACGATCGCGTGACCGTCGTCTTCGCTCACGACCCGACCTCTGCCTTCGGCTCCGGCGTCCTCGACCTGCTGCACGGCGCCGGCTGCCGGGTAATGCCCTGGGAACAACTGGAGCGCATCGCCCCTGACCTCATTCTCTCCGCCAGCGAGAACATCGACGTACCGGAGGGGCACTGCCCGGTCCTGGTGTTGCCGCACGGGGTGGGCTTCCAGAAGCTGGTGCCGGACGCGCGCGGTCCGCACGAGCGGCTCTCCGGTGCCGTGCCGGACTCCCTGCTGGAGTCGGGCCGTGCCTGGCTGGCCGTATCGCATCCGGCCCAGGAGGAGCAGCTGCTCGCCACGCACCCGAAAGCAGCCGGCCGTACCCTGCTGGTGGGTGATCCCTGCTTCGACGAACTCCTGGCCAGCCGGAAGAGCAGGGAGGCGTACCGCGAGGCCCTGGGGGTCACGGCAGGCCAGCGCCTGATCGTGGTCAGTTCGACCTGGGGGCCCACGTCGCTCCTGGGACGTCACCCGCACCTGCCCGCGCGTCTCCTCGGAGAACTTCCCTGTGACGAGTATCTGGTTGCTGCGATAGTCCACCCCAACGTATGGGCCGCTCACGGCGCGTGGCAGATCCGAGTACTCCAAGCGGCTGCCTTGGACGCGGGACTGCGTCTCGTGCCCGCTGTTCACGCGTGGCGGGCCGCGCTCGTCGCAGCGGACGCCGTGGTCGGCGACCACGGCTCGGTGACGCTGTACGGTGCCTCGACGGGTACGCCCGTCCTGCTGGGGGCGTTCGGCGCCGACGCGGTGCCCGGGACGGCGATCCACGGTCTGGCGGCCGTCGCGCCCCGGCTCGACCTCCGTGGAGACATGCGTCGACAGGTCGAGCACGTCATTCACGAACACACGCCCGAGCGGTACGCGGCCATCGCCCAGTCTGCCTTTGCCGAGCCGGGACAGGCCCTCCCCCGGCTCCGTGCCGCCCTCTACCGGCTGCTGCGGCTCCCGGAGCCGCCTTCCCCGCCACCTTCTGCGCTGGTGCTGCCCCGGCCTGACCCCTCGGCCTCTCCTGTCACATCCTGGCAGGTGACCACAGAGGTCGAGGGAATCGATCAGGACCACGTGCCCTCGGCTGTCGTCGTACGCCGTTTCCCGGCCGCCGTGCACTCAGGCAGTGGCACGGGCACCAGCTCGCCCCTGTTCTTCACCCATCTCGCGTGCCCCGACGGTGAACGCGACCGGCGGCTGGTCGAGAGTGCCTCAGTGATCCTGGCCCACCGTCCGGCCCCCACCGCGGTGGGTGCGTTGCGGTGGATCCAGGGCACCCTCGAGCGGCTGCCCGGAAGCCTCCTCGCCGCATCGGCCGTCCGCCATGGGGGCTTCCTGATCGGGCTCAGGGACGGCCGGATCCTGGAGGCGGCCGTCACCGGCCCCGAGCTGGACGCGGGTCTTCCGGCTGCCGTTGTCTACGCATGCCTGCGCGCGGGTCGCCCCCTGGAGGACGCCTACGTCACCCTGCGGATCGGAGACCTGCGGACCGAGGACGTCGTCCTGCGGCTGCGCCCTTCTCCCGCACCGAGCGGCCTGCGGTGACCGGCTGTCACCGGTCGCGATTCTCCAGCCGCCGGCGCAAATCCTCGGCTACAGGGTTGCCGTTGGCCTCGTGGAGCGCGACCGCCCGGGCGAGCCAGCCGCGCACGCTGTCCTGGTGGCTTCCGGTCCGCTCGGCGATGTCGACGAGGGTGACGAGGGCCTCAGCCTCGTAGTGCGTCGCTTTCTCCTCCTCAAGGAAACGAACCGCCTCGCGCAATGCGCGCACCGCCTCTGCGGTGGCGCCCAGGTGGTCGTGGACGACACCGATCGCGGCCATGGCCCGAGCGGCCATACGCGGGTCGGGTTCCTCGCGTGCGAGCAGGTCGTGGTGCGCCATGCGCAGGGTTTCCAGCGCTTCGGCGTACTCACCGCGAGCATCCAGCGCGCAGCCGAGGAAGTAGGCGGCGATGGCCGCCCCACGGCCCTGCCCCGCCTCCTTGTTCAGCTCGTACGACCGCCGGTAGGCGGGGACGGCCTGAGCAGGGTCGACCCGGTCCAGATGCCGCCCGAGGAACTCCTGCACGGAGGCACGCAGAGTGAGGTGGTCGGTCACCTCGGCCCGTGCGGCGGCGGTCCGCAGCTCCCTCCCGGCACGGTCGGTCTCGCCGACGTCCATCAGCGGGCGGGACAGCAGGCTGCGCAGCCGCGCCTCGGCTTGTGCGGCCTCGGCGATCTCGTTTACGGTCTCAGCCGACTCGGCGAGGGCGGTGGCCGAGGCGACGCCGAGTTCGAGTGACTCCTTCCACGCCTCCAGGTAACGGTGGCGCAGGAACAAGGCCGTGAACGCCTCGGCCAGTGGCCAGACAAGGCTGTGCAGCCGGTGCCGGCTCGCGGCCCGCAGGACGGCCAGGATGGCGTGGCGCTCGGCATCCAGCCACTCCAGGGGGGAAGGTCCCGTGCCGGCCGCGAAGGGATCGTCCGCGGTGCGCAGCAGCGGTGACAGGTCGGCGATCCGCAACCGCTCCTTCCTCAGCGCCCGATCGCCGAACGCGGCGAGAACGAGGTAGTGGGTGGCCACCCTCCTCGTCATCGCCTTCTCCTCCGCCGGCGGCTCCTCCTCCGCGGCACGTTCCCGGGCATGCAGCCGCACGAGGTCGTGTATGCGGTAACGGCCGTCGCGGCCGGCCTCCACGAAGCTCGCGGTCACGAGGGTGCGCAGCAGGCGCTTCGCACTCGGGGTGTCGAGGTCCGCGGCGACCGCGGCGACTCCGGCATCGAAGGCGCCAGTCGGCAGCCATCCAAGGAGGCGGTAAAGCCGGGCAGCGTCCGGCGGCAGCAGCCGGTACGAGGAGCCGAGCAGGGCGGACACGGAGTATCCCTCCCCGGGGAGAGCCCCCTGGAATCCTGGAAGGGCCAGCGCGGCAAGCCGGCCGGCTTCGTCCTCCAGTTCCTCCGACAGGGACGTCATGGTCAAACCGTCGTCCGTGATCAGACGGGCCGCCGCTATCTGCAGCGCCACCGGCAGGCCCCCGCACAACTCGACCAAGCGCTCGGCAGCAGCCCGCTCGGCATCCCGGCGACGAGGGTCGGGGTGGCCAGGATGGCGGCCCAGGCGGAGATGCGGCGCATGTCGTCGTTCTGCCAGGTTCCCACCCGTGCGAGGTGGGCGTCGAGGGCGGAGTTGAGCAGCTCGTCCAGGGAGCGGACCTCGGTGTCGGTGCGGTGCAGGTGGTCGGCGACGTCACGGAAGTACGGCAGCATTTCCTCGGGCCACCCGGCGTGGGGGCCGGCGAAGTCCTGCACTACCGGGACCAAGGGCTGCACCGCGTCGCGGAATTCCAGGACCTCGCGTTTGAGGGAGTAGATCTGCTCGGTGAGGTCCTCGCGCTCCGGGGAGAACACGCGCCGCTCCAGCACGGTCAGATCCGCACGGACCTGGACGGCGGCCTCAGTGTAGGAGTCGACCACAGTGTCCAGGACCGCGTGCAGCACGGCGACGGGCCCGAACCGCAGCATCTGCGGATCCTCACCGAGCCGCCGGGCCGCCTCGACAGTGGGGTCGGCGTGCCCGTGACGGACGGTCAGAGCCAACCGCGGACCGGTGAAAGCCATCACCTCACCGGTCTCCACCTCGCAGCCGTCCTCGACGTACCACAGCGTCTTCAGCGCCACCGCCAGCACGTCCCCGTACCGCTCCCGCTTTGGCCGTTGGTGCGCCTCGCCGGCGTCCTCGACCGCCAGCGGATGCATCCCGAGCGGCCCCGCCAGTTCTTGAACATCGCCTGAGCCGGGATCATCTAGATGCACCCAGCAGAACTCGCGTTCCCCCACCCGCTTCAGACTGTCCAGCACCGCCGCACGGCCACCGTCAACCTGACGGCAGTCCACCTGCTCTGGCTCGCCCGATGACTCACGGTAGATGACACACCTCATGCTTCACGCCTGCACCGCCGCGGCGATTGCATGCCTGCCGACCGCCGGCGGCAGCCGCCGGGCATGCCGCCTACACGGGACGGTCGCGTTTCCTTCACGCCGCCAGGCTTTCCGTCGGGCCGGGCGGGGCTACCCGATGAGCCGGGGCCGCTACGAGGGGTGGCTGCTCCATCAGCCTGCGCCTACACATCTCCCGCGTCATGCCCGAGGCAGGCGTCACCTGTCCCTCGTCGCACATCCAGGTACCGGGGCACAGAAACCACCAGCGGCTCCGGACAGGGGATCACGCTCGCGCCATGACCCGTCCCTGCCGCCGACCCGCAGGCTGCGTGTCCCCGGTGCCGCCGGATCGTACGCACTGGCCTGGTTGCGGAAAGCTGTCACGGGGACGCATGCGGATCGATCCACCGGCCGCCGCCGGGCAGCCCACACGGCAGCGGCCGACTCCCGCGACCGGCTCATCGGTCACGGGAGCTCAGCAGACCCCGCAGCTTGACTCTGAACCACGGTCCCGGCCCCCCGCAGTGACGGGGGTGAGGTTGCTGTGTTGCCTTGAGTTCCCCGCTCCGGGCAGCCCACACAGTCTGGTCGTGGCTGCGTCATTTCCGTGGGCGTCGTTTCGCCGTGAGTTCGGGAGTCGTCGTCCTTCTGCGTGATCAATATCGGTGGGAATTGATGTCACTGCGTTGCAGCGTCAGCCCGTCAGGGCTGACGCCGCGGGCTGACCGCCGTGGTCACGGCCTATCGCGGCGGTGCAGCAGGTGAGGAATGCGGTGGATGAGCCAGGCGCTTGCCAGGCCGATGGCGGCGCCGGCGGCGACGTCACTGGGGTAGTGGGCACCGCTGTGGACGCGTTCGACGGCCACCATCGCAGTCGGAACCGCGCACAGCCCGCCGGCCAGCGGCCGGGCTGGTGTGATGGCGGCGGTGAAGGCGACCGCGGCGGCGGTGTGGCCGGAGGGGAAGGACGAGGAATCGGGTCGGTCCTCGACTTCGTCGTGAGGGATCCATTCCTTGGGCGGCCTCGGGCGGTCGGCGATCTGTTTGCACACGCCGTTGGCGGCCAGCTGCGCCATCGCCATGGCCGCCAGCCCTGCGGCCGCAGCGCGCCGCCCGCGCCGGCCGCCCCGCCATGCCATCACTACAGCCGCGCCGCACCACAGTTTGGTGCTCTCCGCTGCCTCCTCCACCGCCGACAGCGGCCTGCCCACGGTGGACGCATCCCATGAGGCCATACGCTGGGTCAGCCGCCGCTCCCCCGCACGAAGTCCCGCCAGCAATCTCATGCCGTGCATGTATCCCCGAAGGGACCCGCTCACACGGACAAGACCGGCACGAGGGCGCGGGAGGGGGCCAGGTCTCGTCCATTCGGCGCCGGACCTGCTCATTCCCACTTGCGGATGCCGCGCAGCTGAGCGTACGGCTCGGCTTCCGGCGGCAGGCCGCTGGCGATGACCCGCCGGCGTAGGGTGTCGCCATGTTGGTGATCCACAGCCACACCAGGATGACGATGCCGCCCGCCGTCGTACCGTAGGTCTCGTTTGTACGAGGCGAATTCGGCGACGTGGGACGCGACGCCAGGCGATCGTGACCGGTCTGCCATGGGAGGGGCACGGCAAGGGCTCCGAGGTCGGTAGTGGCCAGGGCCGACAGCGTTCGCTCATTGGCTGCCTCTGACGACTGCTGCTCCGGACTGCGGTCCGTTCGTCAGTGCCCGAGGTGCGGCCTGTCTCGTGTCGGGAAACAGTGGACGCAGTGCCGATGTGCTGCTGGCCTCGTTGTCCGTCGAAAGGAAGTCACGAGATGTCGGAACGCAATACCGTCATGCGCAGCCTGCACGACCTGGGGCTGGCCGCATGGTTCGGCGGCTCTTTGATGGGCGCAGTGGGCCTCAACGGCGCGGCACGCGCTGAAGGCGGACCGCAGGCGTCCCCCGCGCGGATCGCCAGCTCCGGTTGGGCGAAGTGGGCCCCGGTGAACGCCGCGGCCGTCGGCACCCATCTGGTCGGCAGCAGTGGCCTGCTCGCGGCGAACGCGGCACGGGTTGCCACCCAGCAGGGAGTGGCCGCGTCCACCGTGGCAAAGACAGTTCTGACCGGAGCCGCCCTGGCGGCCACCGCCTACAGCCGGGTGCTGGGCAAGAAGATCGAGCTGGCGGCCTCCAGCGACCCGGAAGACACCGAAGAGGCCGCGGAGCACCCCGTCGACACGGACAAGGCGCAGCGGCAGCTCGCCTTCCTGCAGTGGACAATCCCGGCGCTGACAGGCGGCCTGCTCGTCCTCAACGCGCTGCACGGAGAACAGCAGCGCCCAGAAGAGCAGGCCCGGGGGATGTGGCAGCGGGCCATGAGCAGGACGCCGCACATGCCTTCCATGGCACATATGCCGCCCATGCCGGACTGGCGCTGGATGCAGCACTGACTCTCCCGGGGGTCTTCGCCAGCTCCGCGGCTGAGGGCTGAAGGCCAAGGAGGGAATACTCACCGAAGGTGAGTGAGGTGCCCGAACCCGCTAGCGTTCCAGGAGATCCGGGCACCTCCGGCTCCTTACGCCGAAAGGCCAGTGCCTACTCTGCGGCCGCTGGGCCGCCGGCCGCTGGCAAGGCCGCAGCGCGGCGTGCCCTCCCGCACCGGGGCCGCAGCACAGCGGTCCCGTGCGCTGCCCGCTTGGCCGTGGAGCAGGCCGAGCAGCAACCGCTGCTGGCAACAGCTTCGGCAGCCTCCGAGCCGCTTGAGTGGCCCGTCCCGGCAGCTGTTCGATGCCCTTGCCCTGTTCGGCCCGCGGCCGTAGGGCGGGCACTGCGCCGGGTCGTGTGTCTGGCCGGTCTGGTCGCCAGTCATCGTCTGGGATGAGGCGGGGGAAGGCGCGCGGCGAGGACGGCGACGTCGTCGGCGTGATCGGCGGCCAGGCCGGTCAGGAGTTCGTCGCAGAAGGTGTCCAGGGGTTCTCGGGCGAGAGCGGCGGCGTGCTGGCGCAGCCGGGTCATGCCCGCATCCAGACCTTCGCCGCGGCGTTCGATCAGTCCGTCGGTGGAGAGCAGCACGGTGGAGCGGGCGGGCAGCGACTCGGTCGCGTACGGGCGCGACCGATCGGCGTCGACGCCGAGGAGAAGGCCGTGGCCGCCGGTGAGGTAGCGGGTGTCGCCGTCGTGGGTGATCAGCAGGGGCGGCAGGTGCCCGGCGCTGGAGAACTCCAGCGTCCACGTACCGTCGTCGCGCTCGCCGAGCACACCGTACAGGCAGGTGGCGGTCGTATGCGGATACAGGTTGTGGTGCGCCAGGTCCAGGCGGCGCAAAATGTGGCCGGGGGGTTCCTGGCGGTCGCAGCCGATGCCGCGCAGCATGTTGCGCATCTGGCTCATCGGCCCCCACCGACTCAGCGGACAGCTCGTCCTACACAGCCCGGGTGCCGCGGAGCGCGCCGCCCGGTTCGTTTTCGAGGGCGATGCGGGCGGTAATGCGTTTGCCGACCGGCTCGCGCTGCGCTTCGAAGCCCTGGGCGACGGCCATGACTATCTCCAAGCCGTGCTGCCCGACCCGTCCCGCGTCCGCGGCCCGGGCCACCGGCAGCACCGGGTCGGAGTCCCACACCACGACCTCGACCACGTCACCCACGATCCGCAGCTCCATCAGCACCGGACCGGGCGCGTACTTGCGGGCGTTGGTGACCAGCTCGCTGACCACCAGCTGGGTCAGATCCACGGCGCGCTGGGAGACGGACAGACCGTGCTCGGCCTGCACACGGCTGAGAAAATCGGCGGCCAGATGGCGCGCCTGAGCGATGCAGGCGCCGTCGCCGTCAAGGGCCACCGTGACCTGCATGGCCTGATCACCCGGCGTGGCGCTGTCCTCACCCACAGGGACTGTTTCCACGCCGGCCGCCTTCTCTTACCCCGTTCACACCCCCGCGCGTACCCGCGCATGCGCGGAGCACGCTTCACGCCCCTCTGTTGGCTTCCCTATATCAGGGCATCGCCGGTACCGTGCGGGGCAGCCCTCCCAGGCGAAGGTGTCAGTGTGCCAGTATCACCGATATGGCTGAGGGACGAATGACGGACACCGAACGAGCTGAGCCCCATCAGCAGCCCGCCGGGCTGTCGATCGTGTCCAACACCACGGACGGCATCTGCGTGCTGACTCTGACCGGCGAGATCGACCACCACACCGGGGGCAAGCTCCGACAAGCCCTGGACGTCCCCGACCGTGTCCGCCCTCGCATCGTGGTCGACCTCGGTCGGGTCACCTTCATGGACTCCAGCGGCATCAACATCTTCATCGCGGCCCACCGCGCTACCACCGAGGCGGGCGGCTGGCTGCGTCTGGCCGCGCCCACCGCATCAGTGATGCGCACCCTTCAGATCGTCGGCGTCGACACCGTCATCGACTGCCGCCAAACGCTTCGCCACGCCCTCAGCAACTGACCTTTGGCCATCCACGCCGCCCATTGCCCCGTGCACGTCGCGTATGGACCGGAGCGTTGCACTGCACGCCGGTGGTGCTGGAGCATGACTCGGGCCGGGATGAGGAGAACCTGGTCTCCTCCCCGGCTGAGCAGATCGGGACCGCCTTCTCTCGATTGAACCGGTCCGGTCACGCCGGCCCGGGCGCTGCACACCGATGCACCCCGGGCCGCTTGTGGCGGCAGCCGTCAGCGGAGCTCCGCGCGACCGAACAGCAGTGCGTAGCCAGGCGGAAGCTGGGTGAAGATGCGGTCCAGCAGATCCTCGCCTGCGGCATCGGCGAGGGTGCTGAGGACAGCACCGACGTCCCAGCGGGCGGTTTCGGGAGTTGCACCCTCGATGAGCACGGCGACTGCTTCGACGAAATTCGTGCGCGCTGAGCGGTCGGGTCGCCGGCAACGGCTCGCGGAGTAGCCGTGCGAAGGATGCCGGGAGCTGGTCGGCGAGTTCCTTGCGTTCGCTGCCGAGCATGTGGACATCCAGGATGGCCAGCACCGCCCGCGTGCTCCGCTCGGCCTCCCCGGTGGTGGAGTGCTCGCCGCGCTCCCAGACCCGGGCAAGGAATTCGTCGTAGTCATCGCTCGCCCCACCTCGCTTCCTCCCACGCCGCGTCCGGACGCGAGAGCACACTTCCAGCCGCCAGGGACCCCGACCACCATCTCGCAGTCCGACCGTGGCGCCGTGTCGCGCACCCTGGGCAGCCTGAACGTGTGGGATGCCCTTTTCAGGGCAGTCGTCGCGTATTCGCCTGGGATCCTCCCGGCCGTTACCGAAAGGGCGGCCGGTAGCGGCCGGGACTCAGCTAGGTCGCGGCCTCATGGCGACGCAAGAGAAGCGGCCCGGGGCACCACAGGTGCAGCTCCGTGCACCTGCACGCCGCAGACCACGGGCCCTGGCGGCTCGTGCCCGGCCAGCTCCGGGCGGCATGAGCACATGCTCCATGCCGGGGAATCGTTCTCGGGTCACCCCTTCTCACGTCCCATCGGCCCCACACCCCGCCTGATCCTCGCCTCAGCCAGCTGGTCACGCAGCACCCGGCAGCCATCGGATTTCGTCACCGGAGTCCATGGCATAGGTGCTCTGCCTTCCGCCTGGGCCGCAGGTCGGGGCCGACTCCTTCACAGCGGTTGCGGTGTGCGGAGACGCCGGCCCAGAGCATGAAGGGCATGGAACCGCTCAGGTGGACGTCGACGTCTGCCGGCAGGTCCACCTCGCCAACTTCGTACATGCGTTTGACCACAGGCGGTGGGGGCTACTCGCGCCTGAAGGCCTGCGTCGCAGCGAGGGGCAGCGCCGACGGGACCACGCAGAGACAAGATGGCAAGGGGCTGGTCATGATGACCGTGGCGACACAGCAGGGCGGCGGGGGCGGTTCCAGTGGGCTGTACGACGTTCTGGAACTCATTCTCGACCGAGGGCTGGTGATCGACGCGTTCATACGGGTCTCCCTCGTCGGGATCGAGATACTCAAGATCGACATACGGATCGTGGTCGCCAGCGTCGACACCTACCTGCGCTTCGCCGAGGCGTGCAACCGCCTCGACCTGGAGGCGGGGCCGCGCAAGCCGGCCGGGCTCACGGAGCTCACGGGACAGCTCACGGACTCCGGCGCCCGCGGCAAGACCGAGGGAGCCCTGTCCGGCGCCGCGGAGACGATCTCCGACGCCTTCCAGCAGGGACGTAGCGAGGACCGGGAACGCCAGGGCGAACGGGCCGCGCGCAGGCGAGAGGAATGAGAGATGAGCACCTACGTCTACGGGATCATCCGCGCCTCACACTCCCCCCTCCGCCCTGGCCTGGACGGCATCGGAGACCCCCGCGGCCGGTACGCGTGCTCCGCCAGGGCGAACTGGCCGCGATCGTCAGTGGCGCCCCCGAGCAGCTGCGGCCCAAGCGCCGGGACCTGCTCGCCCACCAGCGGATACTGGGCGAAGCCGGAGCGGAGGGCGTGGTACTGCCGATGCGGTTCGGCAGTGCCGCTCCGGACGACGACACGGTGACCACCGTGCTCGCCGAGCGTGCGGAGCACTTCCTTGAGCGGCTGCGGGCACTGGACGGCACAGCGGAGTACAACATCAAGGCCAACCACGACGAAGAGGCCGTGCTCCGCCTGATAATGGCGGACCACGACGACATCCGGCCCCTGGCGGAGGCGAACCGCGAGGCCGCCGGAGGCACACAGGAGCAGAAGATCCAGCTCGGGGAGATGATCGCTGCCGCCGTCCAGGCACGCGAGGCGACTGACGCGGAGCTGCTTCAGCAGGCGCTGGAGCCGATGGCCGAGGAAGTCAGCGCCGGGCCGCCAAGCACCGGCTGGCTGGCCAGCCTCTCCTTCCTGGTGGACCGCGGTTCAGCGGAGCAATTCCTGGCCGCGGTCGACGGACTCCGTCAGCAGCACCCGCATCTAAAGCTGCGTGTCAACGGCCCGCTGCCGCCCTACAGCTTCGTCGACACCCCCTCCACCCAGCAGGCCGAAGGCGGCACCGCGGAAGCATTCGGAGCCGCAGCAGCCCAGCCAAACGCGTAAGGATTTGCGGAGCCTCAAACGCTGTCGGTCACGTCAGGTCACGCCGCAACCCGTCTGCGGTGGGGGTTCGGAAGCAAGCCGCTGCCGAGTCCTCCGGGAGGAACCGCCCGCGACCTGCTCGCCCGCCCGGAGAACACCGTTACCTCGATCGCAAAGCTCCTCGGCGTCTCCAGGAACGCGATCTACAACTACGTGCCCGATCTGAAGGGCGTCGCCTCGCACTCGCTGAGGCGACGAGCACGCCGGAACTGCCCCAACCCACCAGGTCCGAGGACTGATCACCGCCGTTTGCGGCTGGTGACAGCATTCTTACCGGCACCCCGTGTTGACGCCTTCGGTGCTGATGGCGCTCCAGCAGGCCCGGAATCTGCCCGCGGAAAGTCTGCCATCGGCAGCCCCGGACCGGACAGGCCAGCCGCCGAACGCTCAGGTGGACGACGACCTGACGGCCGTCGACCGGCACGCCCCCACAGACCGACGGTGTAACCCGTGCGCCCTCGCCGTCGGCGTCCCGCACACCGGACACGCCACCGCGAAATCCCGGGGGCGAGCTTTGACCAACCGCGTTACCGCCGTCCATCACGTTCTTGACGACCAGCGCCGACAGCCCGGAGAACACCGTCCTCATAAGAAGGAAGTTGTTGTCCACCACAAGATCATGTTCAAGGGCGGCTACCCGGCGTCACCACCGACTACGGGCCAGACCCGGTCGTTTGACCTCCCCCGCGAGGGAGGTGGGTGGGTACTTCGGACCGGTACGGATCACAACGACTCCGTCAGGAAGACGGTCGTCGCCGACGACATGTACAAGGTCTCCGAGATCTGCACCACCGACATCGAGACGGCCTGCGCGCGGATCGGGCTGGAGTGAGCACGAGCGATACATACAAGGCTTCCCTTCGCACACCACACATCGGCTCGTCGAGCCGGCGGCAACCGCTCCGTGGACGCACGCTGCACCACGTCGCCACCGGCACCGACCCGGTGTTCAACGTCGAGAGCGGCCGCGAGTTCGGCTTGCCCCACAGCCACGTGCCCACCACTTTCCAGATCTACGAAGACGACGACGGGAGGCACGAGGAGGCGAAGTCCGCGAGATGGGCGGCTTCCACATCACCCGAGCAGAGCGCCCGCTCCTGCACGCCCTCTGTACCGCCGTTGCAGCAAAGATCGACGCCGTCATGGACGGCACCACCAGCAGTCCGGAGGTGCGGCGGCCCCGTCGGGGACCGGCGCGCTTTGAGGGGCGTACGGGCTTGCCGTACGCCCCTCTTGCGCTGAGGGGAAGGCGCCGTCACACGAGGAGTTCGCCGTCGATGACTGTGATCGCACGGCCGGTGAGGAGGGTGCGGTCGCCGTGCAGTTCGGTGCGGACGAGGCCGGAGCGCGGGGATGCCTGGAGGCCGGTGAGGTCGGGGCGGCCGAGGCGCTTGGACCAGTAGGGGGCAAGGGCTGTGTGGGCGCCGCCGGTGACGGGGTCTTCGTCGATGCCGATGTTCGGGAAGAAGCAGCGTGAGACGAAGTCGTAGCCCCGGGAGGGGTCTTCGGCGCGGGCGGTCGCGATGATGCCGTGCCGCGCGTATCGTGCGAGGGCCGCGTGGTCGGGGGTGAGCCCGCGGACCGTCTTCTCGTCGGCGACCTCGATGACCAGGTTGCCGACGTTCGGGCCCGTGTCGTGGGCCGTCAGCGGTTCGGTGCCCAGTGCTTGGGCGACTTGGTCCGGGATGGTGATCGGGGTGAGTGGCGCGGTCGGGAAGTCCAGTGTGATCGAGCCGTCCTCGCCGGGGGTGGCGGTGAGGACACCGCTGAGCGTGGCGAACCGCACCGGCCCCTCGTGGGCGCCCGTGGTGTGCAGGATGTGCGCGGTCGCCAGCGTCGCGTGTCCGCACATCGGGACCTCGGTGGTGGGCGTGAACCAGCGCAGTGCCCAGTCCGCCGGGCCGCCTGGGGGAAGGCGCCGGGCGAACGCCGTCTCGGCGTGGTTGACCTCGAGGGCCACGCTCTGGAGCCGGGTGTCGTCGGGGAAGGTGTCGAGGAGCAGGACCCCGGCGGGGTTGCCGGCGAAGGGGCGGTCGGTGAAGGCGTCGACGATTCGGATGCGCATGGGGCGACGCTAGCTGTCGGGCGGACCTTCGCGACAAGGCCAATTGCGCGGAGGTGGACCGATCGTGGGGATGGGTGAGGGGAATTTCTGGGCCTCGGATTCTGGTCCGGAGCTGCGTGCTCGGGGCGGCTCGGGTGGTCCTCCCGCCATGCCGGGTCGCCCGGGGCCTTGCTGTCGTTGCCCCTGTCCGTCCCCGCGGCTGTGTCCGGGAGCTCCGGACGATGCCCGGGGTGCCTGGGGTGGCGGGGCGTGTCGGCGATCGCGCGCACCGCGGTGTGATGCACTGTCACCTCGTGTTCTTGCTGCTGCGCGGGCCGCCGCGGAGCCTTGCCGGCCGTGTCCGGTGCCGGCGCGTCGATCGTTGCGCCCGCGTGTTCTCACGCCCTGGGTGAGGGACGCGCGATGTGCTCGCGTGTTAGCGCGGGTTCGGTTCCCGTCATCCGCTCAGAGATCATGGCCCAGGTCAGAGACCTGGGCCATGTGTGTTGTCTGGACCTCACGGCGTCCTTCTATCCCTCGCGTGCCCGTTCCGTGTCCGATGCGCCCTCGGCCGTGAAGTGGTTCGCCGACAAGGAGCCGGACGGGCTGCTTTCGTGAGCGAAAAGGCCTGAGCCTGCTCATCACGCCGCCGACAACGGGCGTCAACGTCACGGCACGCGGAGGTGTTCGGTTCGGCTGGCAGCGATGCGCTGGGCCGCGAGGGTGCGGGCCTGCTCGGGGTGACCGGTGAGCCGGGTCAGGATGGCCGCCAGGGGGGTGATCTGCCCGCGTCCGCCCCAGTGGCCTTCGGGAACCTCTGTGGGGAACACCCAGACCCGTCCGGCATCGCGTGGCCACGCGCCGTTCTCGGCGTCGAGAATCGCCTCGGTCACCTCGGCGACAACGCCTGCTCGCCCGTTCGCGTCGAGCTGTCCTTCGGGCACGGACGGAACGACCTTGTAGCGGGGCGCGCCCGCAGGTGCGCCACCGACGTATACAGCGGCCAGTCGGTGTACGAACACCCACGACACGGCCCGGGTCGCCGGATCGGAGGGGTCGAACCCCTCGTGGCGAGTCAGAATTTCGGTGACCCGGTTGGCCAATACCGCCTCAGCCTCGGTGGTGAGCGCGCCGTCAGGAATGTACAGGTCGATCATGGGCACAGCCCACCCCCTGGATGTAATTTTGCAAATGAGATGGCGAGACTAGGCCGCTGAGTGGAAATTATCAACCTAGATGGCTAGGGTGGCGATGTGGACGGGAAGCACAGGATCGATCCGGTCAACTGCTCAGTGTCGCGTGCCCTGGCGGTTGTGGGGGAACGCTGGTCGCTGCTGATCGTGCGCGAGGCGCTGGACGGCGCACGCAGGTTCGGAGAGTTCCGCGCCCGCCTCGGCATCGCCAGCAACCTGCTGTCCACCCGGCTCGACACCCTGCTGGCGGCCGGAGTGATGCGACGCGTGCCCTACCAGGAGCCAGGCGACCGGCAGCGCTTCGAGTATGAGCTTACCGAGCAGGGCCTGGATCTACGGTCCACCCTGGTGGCGCTGCTGGAATGGGGCGACAAGTATCTCGCCGACCCGCAGGGGCCGTCGGTCATCGTCCGGCACCAGGCCGCCGACGAGGAGGACGCGTGCGAGCAGCAGGTCAGGGTCGTTCTCGAATGCGCCGCAGGGCACACTCATCTGCCGCCGGGAGCCATCCACAGGACGCCCGGACCAGGGGCCCGCTGTGTTGACCTCTCCTGATGCCAGATCAGCTCAAGGCCCGGGCGCCGGGCATCCTCGGCTCCAGACTGCTGCGGGGAGGCCGTCAAATGGCCAACTCGAGAGCTCACCGGCCAAGTGGACATCAGGTAGCACTTGCCAGGATGGCGACCGCGCGGGTGAGGACATCCGGGGTGGCGGTGTACGGGAGCCGCAGGTAGTGGGTGAGGGTGCGGTCGGCGATACGGCGGGGCTGATCGTCGGCCTCGTCGTACAGGGCGACCTCGACCTCCGGACACGGAGGCAGCGGAGAAAACCGGGCCCGGTGCCCCCGGTGAGGCGTCGAGCCCACCGGCGCCGGCGGCCGGCTTGCCGCCCACGGCCGAGCGGGGTGCCACCGTCATCCCGGACAGGGTGGTCGCCCGTATCGCCGTCCAGGCCGCACGCGCGGCCCAGTCCCGGCGCGCCGCCGTACCGCCGACCGGGGCGGGCCGACGGCGCCGAGCGCGTCCGCCGCCGTCCGTACCGGATCGGTGCGCCTGCACCTGGCCATGGACCTGCCCTATCCCACCGACATCCCGCGGGTCTGTGAGCGGATCCAGCAGGACGTCGCCGAACGGGTGGCCCAGCTGACCGCCTTGCGGGTGGGGGAGGTCCCTCACCGTCCGGCGGCTGGTGACCGCCGCCGAAGCGAGCCGGGGGCGGGTCCGGTGAGGGGCCACGCGGCACGGGGCGCCGGGCACGCCGCGCGGGAAGGGGGCGCGCTGACACCCGACCCCGGTCCTCCCGGGCGCGGCTCCGCGCCGTCCGCGCACCGTGCCACGGTGCCGCTGACGAAGGAGCCCGAGCCACCCGAACGCGACGTGTCCGGCCGTGACCTCACGGCCGGTGAGCGCGACGGCGGGCACCGAACCCACAGGCCGTGGTCCGCGCGCCGCCTCCCGGCCGCGCTGGTCGCCTCGGTGATCCTCGTAGCGGCAGTCGCGGCGCTGGTCGATGTCATCGCCGTACGAGTGGGACGCCCGGCGGCGGCCTGGCGACGGTATCTGGCCGACGAACTGACCACCCGCCCCGTGGACCACGTATGGATGCTCACGGGAGCCGCCGTGGCCGCCGCCGTCGGCGTCTGGCTGATCGTCCTGGCCCTCACTCCCGGTCAGCGCCGCTGGCTGCCCCTGCGCTCCCCCGCCGACTGCCCCAGAGTGCGGGCCTCCCTGGACCGCGACGGCGCCGCCGACCTGCTGCGTGACGCCGCCATGCGAGTCCCCGGAGTCGGCTCGGCGCACGTCCTGGCAGGCCGCCACCGCATCAAAGCTCGCGCGGACGTCCGCTTCCGCGATCCCAGCGGGTGAAGGACGACCTCACCGCCGCCCTCGACGAGGAACGCGACCGGCTGGCCCTCGCCCGTCCTCCCCGCATCGTCGTACGCCAGCGGCGACGCACCGACTGACCGAAAACCCGCAGCACCGGAGCCCACACCATGACGCCGCGACCCGCGCTCAACCGCAGTGTGCTGGCCCTCGCCGGCCTAGTCCTGCTCGGCGGCGGACTGCTGATCCTCTTCGCCGGGCTCGACCTCTACCGGCGACATGATCTGGTCCCGCCCGCCGGCTGGCCCCTGACCGCCCCGGACGACGTCCTGCTCGGCTCGGCCGACCGGGCCCGCTGGAGCAGCCAAGGGTGGTGGTGGCCCGCGGTCATCGCCGCCCTCGTCCTCGCCGCCCTGCTCGCCCTGTGGTGGCTGCTCGCCCAGCTGAGCCGACGCCGCCTCGGCTTCCTGCCCGTCGGCGGCACACCCCCGCAGGAGGGCGTCGAACTTCGCGACCGCGCGCTCAGCGACGCGATCGCGAACGAAGCCAGTGCCCTGCCGGGTGTCGACGACGCGACCGTACGCATCACCGGCCGACCTGCCCACCCTCGCACCCCCTCACGCTCGCCCTCACCCCCGAGGGCGCGCCCGGCGCCGCCCTCGGTGCCCTCTGCGAAGGCCCGCTCCGCACCGCACGCCGGTCCACCGGCCTCCCTGACATGCCCACCGAGGTCCGCCTGCACGTCGCCCGCCACAAGCCCCACCGTGCGGAGTAAAGGAAGAGACCGACCGTTCCCATGCTCAACGCCCCTGCGGTCTTTCGCAGTCCGCAGGTGACCGGCCCTACTCCCCAAGGGAGATACCATGATCGTCTTGGGCATCATCCTGCTCGTCATCGGCTTCCTCACCGGGATATCCATCCTGTGGACCATCGGAATCATCCTGGCGGTCGTCGGAGCCATCCTGTGGATCCTCGGCGCGATGGGACACGCCGTCGCGGGTCGACGCCATTACTGGTGACCGGGGTCAGGTCTGACGGGCGACGGCTCGGGCCGCAGGCGGCGCCCCTTGAGTGCCGGAAGCTCCTCCTCAGGTCGCGGGAGCCGGGCCACCAGGCATCGGCGATCAGAGCCGGAGCGGTGTCGGCGGGTGCCGACACGAGTCGGGGCGGCAACGAAGAAGGGGTCCGCTCCTCGCCTGCGGTCCGCTCCTCGCCCGCGGTCCGCTCCTCGCCCGCGGCGTCGACAGAATGGCCGCGGTCATGATGCGAACACAACCCCGGGCCGGTCACGGCCGACCCGGTTGTCATGAATCGCCGAGAACGACCCGGCGTGGAAGCCGGTGTACAGGAGGCTCTCGGGTGATCACCAGGACACTCCTCGCCGACGCCCGGCGGGCTGATGGGGAGCGGCGGGCTGGACGGAACACGAGGAACACGTCCCACAGCCAAGGAGCGCTGGGCCAGGACACGCGAGCCGTCGTGCGTGAGACCGGTCCGGTGGCCGGCATGCGACGTGCCCCACCGCCCTCGGCCCTCTCCCGCCGGTATTGACAGCCGCTTCACGGAACGCGGCGTCGCCTCCACGACCGCCCCGGCGTGTGCGGAGTACCGTGGACAACACCGAGGGCATTTCGCACACCGACTTCCACGCCGGGTCGTTCTGGGCGAAAGATGAAACCCGGGTCGCCACGAAGGCGGCCCGGAGACGGGTCCGCATCATGTCGGCGACCTTGCACCCACCTCTGCCACACCCCGAGCCGGTCGCAGGTCCGGCCGCGCGTGTCGCGCCGAAGAGCGACGGCACGTCCCGCGGACTCCTGGACGGTGCCTGGTGGCCCCGCTCCCGGGACCTGCCGAGCGGGCTGCCCGCACTGACCGATGTGCTGAAAGCCTGTGGGGTCGCGTCACCCGCATCGCCGTCAACCCGACGTACTGGCCGGTCATCCCACACGAGATTGCCGTGGGCGGTCACATCGTCAAGGTCGGCTGGTTCACGCCGGAGATCGACCCGCACAAGCTGCTGCTGCTCTCCTACGGAACCGGCCGCTGGGATCTGCTGGTCATCCCACCCGAGACCGGGGCGGAGTCGGCGGCCCGCCTGATGACGGCCGCGTCCGACTACGACGGTCCGCCGCTGACCGCAAGCGCTCTCATCGCCGCGGACGAGACCCGGCGTGCCGTCTCCGCTGCCGACCGGCCGCTCGAACCGGACGAGCCAGGGAAGTACGAGAGCGGCCCCTCCTCTGCGGCCGTTCCGACACAGACCGGTCGCGTCAGTCGCCTGATCATCGGCATGTGAGACATGAGCACCTTTTGACGACCAGCGTCTTCCTGGTGCTCATCGCAGCGGCGGCATCCGTGATCCACCGGCTCGACTTCCCTCACCGCACGGCGCGGGTTACGGAAACAGGCAACGGCTCCGGCGTATACCCGCCGGAGCCGCCCTTCCGGGTCATTGCACGTGAGCGTGCGCCGACCCGCTTTCCACGTTACGCCAAAGGGATTAATCCGACATGAACAATCCTTGCGAAGGTTCGCTTCGGTCCGAAAAGCCGACGCGGCGGCTCAGCCACGCCCTTCCCCTTCCGTCTCCATCTGCCGGATCCCCTGGTGCGTCAGCGTGATCATCGCGGGTGTATTGCCCCTCCCCCAGTCCACGACGACCCAGCCTTCGCCCGCCAGGTACATGCAGGCAGCGGCCATGTCCTGCTCAGGGATGCCGAGGTCGGTGCGGAGCTTCGCCCCATCGACGCCCAGGAGGCGATTGCCTTCGGCGGCTTGGTAAAGAGCCTGCATGATCCTCTCCCGGTACGTCTTCCGGTCGCGCAATATCGCCATGACGCGCCTTCCTCTACCGTCCGTCGGGCCGAAGTCGATGTCATCCGCGGCCGCCGTCGCGGTGGGGCGCATCGGAACGCTCGCGTCCACCGTCGACCGACGGCGCCTCCGGGGCCGACGCCCGATCCCCGGCAGAACATCGCTGTAGTGGAAGGCAGCGATCCGTTCGTCGTGCTGACCGTTGAGCTGGTGGATCAGAACGACTCCGACGGCGATCAGGACGAGCAGCACTGCCACGGCGATGACGAGCATGGGATCTCACCTCCGCCGACCGGCGGGTGAAGGCCCCGCCGAGCCGATGGGCCGGGGCAGGGACGACGGTCGACCTGCTCCGCCGTCGGCCTCCCAGGCTTCCTCCCTGTTTCGTGCATCGATCCTGTCTGCCGCTTGCTCCCGGGCCAGGGCATCGACGCCGCCGCCGGCCATCAGCTGCGCGGCGGCATCCGCACCGGTTTCCGGCGGAATCACCAGCACGTCCCGGCGGCCGCCAGCGGAGAAAAGAGTGAGTCTGTGGGGATCCTGCTCCTCGGTGGACCAGCCCACCTGCACGGTGCGCCCGGCGTCGGACACCCAGTGCGGCAGGACGGGCCAGTAGGCCGGGTGCACGGCGACACCCGTGATACGACCCCAGAGATCGCCCAATGCGGCCGTCAAGGACGGCAGCTCACGAGTGAGGGCACGGGAGCGGGGCCACCACATGCCGTCCAGCCCGCCCGGCGCGGGTATCAGGGAGAGCCGGGCCGCCGGCGGCGGCGTGCGCCTTCTCGATGTCGTACGGTCAATGGTCACGGCCATGGCGCGGACCTGTCCCCGGGCTCGTGGGTGCGGCCCGGCGCTGTCGCTCACCGGAAACGGCACCCGCGGCGGAGCCGGTGCGCGAAGAACTCCCGGTGTCTTCACACTACTCCGCTCATCGGCCCGAAAAGCCTGGGATGACCAGGTAGTTTCCTGCCTTCGGGACCTGGTCGCCGGTGCCCGATGCCGGTCAGAGCCAGTCCTTGCGCTTGAACGTCAGATACAGCAGTGCGGACAGGAGCACGATGACGGCGGCGGAGGTGATGAACCCCGACTCGCGGCCGAAACCGGGATAAGGGAGGTTCTGGCCGTAGTAGCCGGTGATCGCGGTGGGTACGGCGATGATCGCGGCCCAGCTCGTCACCTTCTTCATGATCAGGTTCATGCTGTTGGCCTGGACCGAGAGGTTCGTCTCCATGACCGAGGCCACCAGGTCCCGCAGTGATTCCGTCCATTCGGTGGCACGCAGCACGTGGTCATAGACGTCCTGGTAGTACGGGACGAGAGGGTCGGTGATCAGGTGAAGGCCGGGGCGCATGAGGGTGTTGACCACCTCACGCATCGGGAGCACGACGCGGCGCAGCTGGACGAGCGATTTGCGCAGTGCGAAAACCCGGCGCTGCACGGCTTCGATCTCACGGCGCCCGGCCGCGAAGAGCAGAACCTCCAGCTCCTCGATGCTGTCGTCCAGTTGCCGGACCGCGGTGAAGTGCCCGTCCACGAGATGGTCGAGCAGGCCGTGCAACAGGAATCCGACGCCGTGGCCGGCCAGGTCCGGGCTCTCGTCCCAGCGGGCGACGACGCCCTCGATGTCGAGACCGTCGTCCTTGCGGACGGTGATCATAGCCTGCCTGGTGAGCAATACGGCGATCTCGCTGTACGTCAGTTCCGCACCGTCCGGGCTGACGGTCACGGCGTAGGCGCTGAGGAACTCGTGGGTGCGATACCGGTCGAGCTTCGGCCGCTGCCCACGCTGAGCGGCATCCTCCAGAGCGAGTTCGTGGATGCCGAACTCCTGACCGAGCATGGTGAATTCAGCGGCTCCGGGCCGGTACAGGTCCAGCCACAGGACCGACGCCGGATCGGCGAGATGCGCAGGGACGTCACTGGCGGGAAAGTCCTCCAGGACCAGAGTGCCGTCGAGATACAGCCGGGTGCGCGTCACCATGGCCCGAGGCTAGTGTCTTACACCCAAATAATGCCGCTTCGCCCCAATTGCCAGCTCGGCAGGTTCATCGACAGCGGCCACCCTCCGGGGAAGACCTAAGGTCAAACCCCGCGACATCCGCAAACTCTGACCGACGAGCACCGGGGTGCCGGTCCGAAGGCAGGGATGTGGGTACCCGGCTGCCGCCTCGCATCCGGCGAACACCGCCCGACCGGACGCGGCCCGTCAGCCGGGAAGGACACGCCGACAGCATGACCACGCATACCCAACCCGTCGCCCTCCTCCCCCCGCAGGCGGCAGTGATTTCGCCCGCCTGTCCAAGAAGATCGCCGAGGCCGGCCTGAAGAATCGGCGCCCCGGCTACTACACCGTCCGGTCCATCGCCGTGGCCGTCGCCTACGCCGGGGGCTGGAGCGCGTTCGTCGTCCTCGGCGCCAGCTGGTGGACCCTGGCCCTCGCCGCGTTCCTCGCCGTGATGTTCGGGCAGGTGGCTCTGCTCGCCCACGACGTCGCGCACCGCCAGATCTTCCGCCGACGCCGGCCCAGCGAGACGGCCGACCGCATCGCCGGGGCCGCGCTCGGGATGGGCTACGGGTGGTGGCAGGACAGACACACCCGCCACCCCGCCAACCCCAACCACGAGGACCTCGACCCCGACATCGCCCCCGACCTGCTGTCTGACACCCATGAGAACGCCTCCTGGCACCGCATCAGATCCCATGCCGGGCGTGCGTCCCATCACTCGCGGAGTGCACGCGGCATCGCGCCGGCCTCCAAGCTCAGGGACATGGATGACGGTGACGGCGCGCCTGCAGAGTCGACGGCACACACGTTGCGCGCGGCGTCCAGCGGCTCCCGCATGCCGACCACCATGCAGGCCCAGCCGGTGCCCCGCCAACCGGCACACCGCGTCATTCCGGAGGGATGCGAAACTCGAATTCGGGACGGTCCCACGGCACGGCGGGCGGGTTCGCGAACACGGTCCCGGTCCGCACCGCACCGACGCGGTGGTAGAAGTCCTCGGCGGGAAGATGCGACACGACCTTGAGACGGTCGAGCCCGGCGGCACGGGCCTCGGACTGCATGTGCGCCACGAGCAGCCGTCCGATACCCCGTCCTTGCACGTCGTCGGCGACGAACAGCAGGTCGAGCTCCGGTGGAGCGAGGACGAGCGAGTAGAACCCGAGGACCCGGCCTCCCTGCTCGTCGGCGCCGACGGCCACAAAGGCGCGGTGGGCCTCGATGTAATCAGGACCGACCCGGTAGCCCGCGACTGCGGCTGCGTACTTACCCGCGTAGGCACCTGAGCCACGCACGAGCCGCGTGAGCCGTTTGGCATCCCGCGCGACGGCCCTCCGTATCGTGATCGGCTGACTGATCGGAAAAGGGCGTGAACTCATCGGGAGAGTATTCCGCACCGGGGAATGCCTTCGTACGGCGGGTCGGCTGCTCGGGCAGGCGTTCCTGCACCGCTCCCGGGAACCGCTCGCCCAGGCCCCGAGCGGCCACGTCACTGCCGCCGAATCGGCCGCCCGCGATGGCGTCCCGCCGAGTGGTGTAGGGGATCAAGGCACCGGAATCCGCAGGTCGGGGACGGTGGCTCCGCCGGATCGGGTCTTCAACCCGCTTGAGCGGGAGGCTTCGCGGACTGCCGCCTCTACGGAGATCGTCATGAGCCTCGAACCGGAACGCGCAGCGCTTGATCCCCTACACCACGTCGTGGGACACGCCCCCGCCCGCAAGCAGCCGCTGGACGCCCGAACCGATGCGGCGGAGCTGGAGAACGGTACGCGGTGGCCAGCCGGGGCGCCTCCGCGTCGGGATCGGGGTCCACGACCGGAGCCGTGTGGAAACCGCCGACTCCGCGGGCGGCCTCGACCTCTGCGCGGAACCGTTCACGGAAGTGCGGTTCGGCCGCCGGTTCGGATCGGGCCACCTCGACCGCGACGGCCCGACCGCCCCGTGACCGGGCGAGGTAGACCGTTCCCATGCCGGACGGCGGCCAGTTCTCGCTCGACGGTGTCGACACCGGTCCGCCGTGGGAGGTCCGCGCCGTTCTCCGTCGCCCGCACGCCTCCCCCTGCGCACGGTCACCCGTACGTGACGCCGTCCGGTGCACCCCGGCCGATCTCCGGTCCCGCGTATCCGTCCAGCAGCGTGGACGAAGACACCGCCCGGCAGCCCGGGTAGCCGGTCTCAGCCGCCGCGCCGCACCCGGGCCGCCTTGCGGGCCTCCGCGAGCTTGCGGGCCTCGCTGCTCTTGCGGGACGACGACCTGCCACCGGAACCGCTCTTCGCGTCCTTGGTGCTGCCCAGGCCACCGAACGGGACGTTGTGGTTCTTGGGGCGCGGTACGGCCGGCCCGCCGTCGAGAGGCTTTCCGGAGGGGGCCTTGGCGCCGGTGATCCGGCTCAGCTCCGCCTCGCCGGACCGCACTTTGGTGACCTTGGGGACGACGTCGGCGTCCGCCATGACCTGGCTCGTCTCGCGGCGCTGTCCCGGCAGGACGAGTGTCACGACGGTGCCGGAGCGGCCGGCCCGGGCCGTGCGGCCCGCGCGGTGCAGATAGTCCTTCGGGTCGGTGGCCGGGTCGACGTTGACCACGAGGTCGAGGTCGTCGACGTGCAGGCCGCGTGCGGCGACGTTCGTCGCCACCAGCGCGGTGATCCGCCCGTTCTTGAACTGGGCCAGGGTCCGGGTGCGCTGCGGCTGGTCCTTGCCGCTGTGCAGGGCGGCGGCCGCCACACCGCTGGCCCGCAGATGCCGCGTCAGCTGGTCGACGCCGTGCTTGGTGTCCAGGAACAGCAGGACGCGGCCGTCCCGTGCGGCGATCTCCGTGGTCACGGCGTACCGGTCCGGGCCGTGCACGACGAAGACGTGGTGCTCGATCGTGGAGACCGCGCTGGACGAGGGGTCCACGGAGTGGACAGCGGGGTCGCGCAAGTAGTCCTGCACCAGCTGGTCGACGTCGCGGTCGAGGGTGGCGGAGAACAGCATGCGCTGCCCGTCGGGCCGCACCTGGTCCAGGATCTCGGTGACCTGCGGCAGGAACCCCATGTCACACATCTGGTCGGCCTCGTCCAGGACCGTGATGCGCACCCGTCCCAGTCGGCAGCCGTTACGGTCGATGAGGTCGTGCAGCCGGCCCGGCGTGGCGACGACGATCTCGGCGCCGTCCCGCAGCACGGCGGCCTGCCATCCGATGGACACGCCGCCCACCACGGTCGCGAGCCGCAGCCGCAGCGCCTCGGCGTAGGGGGTGAGCGCCTCACCGACCTGCTGCGCCAGCTCCCTGGTGGGCACCAGAACGAGCGCCAGCGGCTCTTTCGGCTGCGCGCGCTGCCCGGCCGTCCGGGCGAGCATCCCCAGGCCGAAGGCGAGCGTCTTGCCGGATCCTGTGCGGCCCCGGCCCAGGACGTCCCGTCCCGCGAGCGCATTCGGCAGCGCCGCCGCCTGGATAGGGAAGGGCACGGTCACACCCTGCTCGTCGAGCGCCCGCAGAACCTCGGCCGGCAACCCCAGCTGGGCGAAGGACGCCGCCGTGGGCACTGCCGAAGTGGCGCCCGACGCCTCGGACACATCGTCCTGCTGCCGGGCATCGGCACGTGTTGATTCGCTCACAGAGAGCCTTCCTCCGAAGGGACCGTACCGAGGAAGGCGCGGCAGGGACGCGGCCGCCGACCAGAGACGCCCAACGGAGCACCGACACAGCGACACAGCAAAAGCGCAACGTTAGCACGGGGCACACCGTCCGGGCCTCCCGTGCCGCGCCGCTCAGCCGAGGAACGACAGCCGGACCTGCCTGTGCGGAGCCATGTGGTGCCCCAGGGACACTCCCGGCCTCGGCGCCCAGCGCGGCCCCCGCCACCGAGGTCCGGACCAGGAGCGAACCAATTTCGCTTCTGCTCCGGCGATTTCACCCGTTCCGCACTCACCGAGACCGGCTCGGAGGTGCTCGCCGCTGAGGCGGAGCGACTGCGGGCCACGCTGGTGTCCGTGCCGCAGGTACGACCGGTGTACGGCGAAACGGCGTTGGCGCACGAGGACGGGACCCTGGCCGTCCTGGCAGTGGCCGCCACGGCGATACTGCTCGCGCCGCCGGACCTGCCCCCGGTGTCGCTCAGGGCCCGGCGGACCCTGGCGCTGGTGGGCCTGCGGTACGGCCCGACTGGGACCGACGGGGCTTCGGGTGGCCGGCGGCCGACGGCCGGCCTACCTCCGCAGGCTCTCGCCGGTCCGTCCGCCCGGGGACAGCAGGATGACCGTGTCCCCCGGCCGGAGCGGTGGCGTGCTGCCGCCCGTGACCGGATCGAGCCGGCCGTCCCGCCGCACGAGGAACAGCGGATCACTGCCGGGCCGCATGACGTCACCGGCCGGCTGCCCGAGGACGGCAGCCCCCTCCTCGTACCTGCGGGAGAACGTCGGCCAGGTCAGATCCGGGCCGAACAGAACCTCGCCACCGATGAACGGCGCCACCACGCCGTGGCTGTCGGCCGGTGCGTCGAGGCGGTGGACGGTACCCTCCACGCTGCCTCGCAGCAGCACCGCCGCCAGCGCGTTGAAGTCGTCCTCGGCGGTGAGGAAGTACACCGCCGTGATGCCTTCCAGCTCGGCGGCCTCGCCCGTGGCGGCGCCCAGCAGCTCACCGGGCGCGAGATCGACCCCGGCCTGCCGGATGCGTTCGCGCTGTTCCTCTTCACCTGCCCACATCAGCACCTCCAGTCCCGCCGACTTCAGGGCCACGCCCAGGTCGACCACCCAGGGGTCGCCGCCGACCAGCAGGGGCCGCGAGCGGGACGGGCGCACGACGCCCAGGCCCCGGGCGACGGGCGAGGCGGTGAGGCCGTACAGGGTCACGGTCGCGACGATGACCACGAACGTGGCCGGAAGGATCTTCGCCGCGCCGTCGATCCCCTTGGCCACCAAGCCGGCCGAGAACGTCGAGGCCGTGGCGGCCGCGACGATGCCGCGTGGCGCCATCCAGCCGATGAAGCCCCGCTCGCTGCGTGTCAGGTCGGTGCCGAGGGTGGACACCGCCGCGACGATCGGTCTGACGACCAGCACCAGCAAGGCGGCGAGCCCGAGCGCGGGCAGCCCCACATGGCGCAGCGAGTGCGGGGTGACGGTGGCCGAGATCGAGATGAAGAGCAGACCGAGGATCAGGCTGACCAGGGTCTCGAAGAAGGGCCGACGCGCGATGACGTCCATGCCAGGGAGGTTGATGGCGGTGTCGAAGGAACCGCACCCCACCCGGTTCCAGAAGACTCTGGCGCTGAACGACTGGTATCTGGGCGCGGACGACTGGGAGTATCCGCTCGGTGGCATCCAGATGCTCGGCAAGTCGGACGCCGACCAGATCCACGGCGAGGCGCCACGCTGGGCCGGTGCGGTCACGCCGGACATGCCCTTCGAGGTACTCGCCCACCACGCCGTCGACTTCTGGCTGTGCGGGGAGGACCTTCCGCTGCCCGAGAGCCGGGTCACCCTCGGCAAGGACGACGCCATCCATCTGGCGCTCGACGAGAAGAACAACATCGCCGGGCTGAAGCGCCTCCAGCACAAGCTGCGGGGAATGCTCGGACATCTGGGCATGCACGAGCACCACCTGCTGGACCACAGCATCTACCTGCACAAGGGCATGCCGATCGGCGCCACCGCGCACCAGGCCGGCACCGTGCGGTTCGGCGACGACCCACGGAGTTCGGCCCTCGACGTCCACTGCAAGGCCCACGACCTCGACAACCTCTACGTCGTGGACACCAGCTTCTTCCCGAGCATCGGCGCGGTGAACCCGTCCCTGACCGCCATCGCCAACGCCCTGCGGGTCGGCGACCACATCGCCGACCGGCTGAGCTGACGGGGCCCTCGCTGCGTGAACCGGCCGAACGCGGCTACAGGTTGTCGCCGGGTGCTCGGGCCGTCCGGGTGTCGGCACCGGTGAGCTCCTCCAGCTCACCCATGGTGTCCAGCCGGTACAGCAGCACCAGCGCCGGACCGACCAGCACGATCGCGATGCCCGTGACGATCAGCAGCCAGCGCAGGGTGTGAGCGGCTCCGGCCGCCTCGGCCACCGTCAGCGAGGTGGGCAGCACATAGGGCCGCTGCGCGAAGCCCCAGGCGCCGACGACCAGGGCGACGCTCGCCACCGAGGTGTAGCGGGACCAGCGGTGGGACCGGCGCAGCAAGAGCAGCACCGTGGCCAGACCGCAGACCGCGGCCAGGATGACCAGCACCAGCCCCCAGCCCCCGGTGAGGCCGTCCCAGACGTACCGGGCGTCGTCGTGGGTGACGGGCAGACCGATGAGCGCGAGGACCACGACGGCGCCGAAGGCGATCAGCGCCCGCAGGCGGAAGTAGTCGACGAGATCGGGCGCGTCGAACCGCAGGGCGTCGGAGCAGAGGAACACCGCCCCGAGGAACGCGGTGGCCGCGACGGCCAGCAGACCCGTGAGGACGGAGGTGCCATTGGCCCAGGCGTCCGCGGAGGCGGTCGTGCCGACCTTGACCCGCCCGGAGGCGATGCCGCCGAGCACCGCCCCGAAGAAGAACGGCGTCACCAGTGAGGAGACGGCGAACATCGCGCCGTAGACCCGTTGCCGGGCCAGGCGGCGGGTCGGCTTGCGCAGGGCGAATCCGGCGCCGCGGAGCACCAGGCCGACGGCGGCGAGGGCGAGCGGCAGCCACATCGCGGCGAACACGGCCTGGAACATCGTCGGGAAGCCGGTCCACATGATGACCAGAACGAAGATCAACCAGACGTTGTTGGCCTCCCAGACCGGTGCCATGGCGTGGTCGATGAGCCAGCGGGGCCGTTTGCCGCGCTCCGCGCCGCCGGCCAGCAGGTCCCAGAAGCCGGCACCGTAGTCGGTGCCTCCGGCGCAGGCGTAGGCGGCGATCGCGATCACCAGTACCCATGCGATGAGTTCCGCCATCACGACTCACCGCCGGAGGTGCGGCTGGACGCGGCCCCGGCGGATGGGTGCTCGGGCTCGCTCCTGGGCCCGTACGGGGTGTCGGTCTCCGGCGGCGGTTCGGCGCGCGCGGCGGCCGAGCCCTCGTCGGCGATGCGCCAGCGGGTACGCATCTTCAGGACGACGGCGAGGAAGGAGCCGAAGACGGCCACGTACACGAGGATGACGATGCCGAGCATCGCCCACAGCGATCCGGCGCGGGTACCGGTCACCGCCTCCGAGACCCTCATGTGGTGGTAGACGATCCAGGGCTGACGGCCGACCTCGGTGGTGATCCAGCCGCACTCGACGGTGACCAGGCAGGCGACGCCCGCGAGCGCGGCGCAGCGGTAGAACCAGCGGCTGCGGGGGTTGTCGCGGTGCCGCCACCAGGACCAGGCGTAGCAGAGCGCCAGCAGGATCAGCACGCTGCCGACGGTGACCATGATGTCGAAGGCCCAGTGGGCGATGGTGGCCTGGACGACGGTGGGGCGGTCGGCGGCCGGCACCGACGTCAGCCCGGTCACCTGGGTGCTGGGCTTGAAGCCGGCGAGGATCGAGTCCAGCTGGGGGATCTTGAGTCCACCGGAGATCGTCCCGTCACTGTTCAGTCGCCCGAACATGTACTCGGGCACATGGGTGTCGGTCTTCCAGACGATCTCCATGGCGGCGAACTTGATCGGCTGCTTGTGGAAGACGGCGCGGGCGGCGGAGTCGCCGAGCATGAACTGGACCGGTGTGAGGATCGCGGCGACCGTGAACGGCACGGTGAAGCCGAGCCGGTGGTAGTGGTCACGGCGCCCACGCAGCCAGCCGACCGCGTACACACCGGCGACCACATACCCGGCGGTCAGGAACATCGCGACGGCGAAGTGCCAGTACTCCGGGCCGAACATCGGTGTGAAGATCGCCTGCCGCACGTCGACGTGGATCGGCTTGCCCTCGAGGCTGAATCCCTGGGGCGTGTTCATCCAGGAGTTGGCCGCGATGATGCCGAACGCCCCCATCAGGGCGGTCAGCGGCAGCGGTACGGCGAGCCAGAAGTGGGTCCAGGGCTTGAGCCTGCGCCAGCCGTAGAGGTAGATCGCGATCAGGACGGCCTCGAGGAAGAACGCCCATGCCTCGACGCCGAACCCGAGGCCGAAGACGTCACCCCAGCGGCCCATCATGCCGGGCCACAGCAAGCCGAACTCGAAGGACAGCACGGTGCCGGTGACGACGCCGATGGCGAACTGGACGGCCATCACCGCCGACCAGCGCCGGGCGAGCAGGAGGGCGACGGGATCGTCGCGACGCAGCCCTCGGTGGTGCATCAGCACAGTGATGAACGGCAGTGCCACACCGAACGGGACCAGCAGGATGTGCGAGGCCAGGGTGAAGGCCATCAGCTCACGCGCCGGCAGGAGTTGGTCCGGCGTGTTCGCGAGATGGACCGCTGTGCTGAACATGTGCGCCTCGCAGGTCTGTCCCGCAGGAGGAAGCGGGGCTGAGGAAGGACAGGTCATGGAGGGCGCGGCCCGGAAAGGCCGGCCGGGGGTCCGTCGTCGGAACGCGGCGGGGGCGCCTTCGCCTCGGGCGGCCCGGCGGCTGGACGGTGCCGCCCGCTCCGGTGCCGCCCGCTCCGGCCCGCGTACGCACCCGACTGCCCCGAACCGGCTGCCGGGCCCGGCAGCCGGTTCGGGGCGCGTCGTCCAGGGGCTTCGTTCCGGGGGCGTGCGCGGCGAACAGCCCGGCGGACCCCCGCCGGGGATCGCCGTCCGGCGGGGCGTGACGTGCTCCCGCGTCGGAGATCAGCCTCCCGTGGCGAAGCCGGGGAAGAGTGTCATTCCGCCGTCGACGTAGAGGGTGGTGCCGACGACGTAGTCGAGCAGGTCGGACGCCACGGCGACGACGGCGTTGGCGATGTCGTCCGGGTCGCCCACCCGGCGGTACGGGATCAGGCGCAGCAGGTCGGCCTCGGCCTCGGGCGTGGACCAGGCGTCGCGGTTGATCGGCGTGCGGATGGCGCCGGGCGCCACCGCGTTGACCCTGATCCGCTTCGGGGCCAGCTCCTGGGCGAGGGTCTGCATCAGCATGCCCACACCGCCCTTGGAGGAGGCGTAGTTCACGTGCCCCGACCACGGGACGATCTGGTGGACCGAGCTCATGCAGATGATCTTTCCCGCCGACCGGGAGACCTCCTCCACCACGCCGCGCCGCATGAACTCCTTGGCGGCCTCCCGCGCGCACAGGAACTGGCCGGTCAAGTTGACGTCGATGACCTTCTGCCACTGGGCGAGCGTCATCTCCGTCACGGCTGCGTCCCGCTGGAGGCCCGCGTTGGCCACCATGATGTCGATGGTGCCGAACTCCTCCACCATCCGCGCGACCATGGCGGTCACCTGGTCCTCGTCGGACACGTCGGCCTCGTGGGCGTAGGCGCGGACCCCGAAGCTTTCGATCTCCTTCACGACGTTCTCCGCCTCGTGCGCACCGACGACGTAGTTCACCACGACGTCCGCTCCGGCGCGGCCCAGGGCAACGGCGGTCGCCAGGCCGATGCCCGAGTTGGCACCGGTCACCAACGCCTTCTGCCCCTTGAGGAGTTGCGAGGACGTCGTCCCGCGGTTCTCGACTTTCGCTGCCACCACGATCTCTCCTTGGGCGTTTTCGACGGCACGCCCTCAGGAAGCGGGCGGCGCACATGAGGAAGGCCGGGACTCGGCCGGCCCGCCAGGACAGACACAGGAGCCGTCGCACACCCGGCCCTCAGACGAAAGCACCCTGTGGCGCGGGCGTGTCCGACCGGCACGCGGTGCCGCCGCTTCGGCGTGGCCTGTCACACGGTCGGGCTACGCGCCGCCCGGCCCCTTCCCCGGCCGGCGCCCTGCCGGCCCGCCGGGGAGATGGGATGACGCCAAGCCCGCTCGCGGATGGCAGCGGGGGCCGCCGACGTTCCCGGCGCCGACGGCGACCGCGCTGCCGGTGGCGTCGGCGACAGCCACCCTCGAACAGGCTGCGGCACAGCAGCGCGCCGTCGGGCACGACCGGCGTCCAGGCCGATCTCGGTCCGGCATCCTCCGAGGCGGGAGGCCGAAGCTCGCCGACCGGCAACGAGGAAACCGGACACCACCGGGGCGGAACCCGGAGCCGGTCCGGTGGATCCGTGGGCCCGACGGGAGACATCGCAGCTCCGCCACCGGGCCAGGGACCCTGTGGCGGAGCTGCTCGGCCTAGCGGGCAGGCGAGCCGCTATGGGCGTCGGACGCGGACTGCCACGCCCGCATGCCCGCCAGGGACGCCTCCTTGCCCTGACGCCATTTCATGGCCACTTGCTCGGACGGGGGCACGTCCATGTCGCGGATCATGCGCCGCCCCGCCGTGAACAAGGCGAAGGCCGCGACGGCCATTCCGGCGCATGCCACCCCGGCACCGGCTGCGGTGAGCACGGCACCGGCCTTGAGGAGCCGGGTGTCGATCTCGATCACCCGCTGGGAGTGATGGTGGTGCTGGTTCATGAGTCCACCATCCAACGGCGGTGACCACCTCGCATCCCGGCCTTGCGGGAAGCCGCCGTCGATGGCGATCCTTTGCCGGCCGGCTTCGAAGACGACCCGCGCACGGCTGTCGAGAGGCTTCACCGGTTTTCGCGTTCCGCACTGTGTGCGCCGGTCAGCGGCGCGCTGCCGCCGATGTCCGGCCCTGCCGCGCCGAAGAAGGCCGTGGCCCGGTGCGCGGTGTCGGGGTCAGCCGGTTCGCCGGTGCTGCGGACCTGGTGCAGCAGGGCGCCGCCCCAGACCATGTCCAGGTAGCCGGCGGTACGCCGGAGCATGCCCACCAGGGGCTCGGCGTCGTGGGCCTGGCCGCGGGCGAAGGTGCTGACGGCCCACAGGGTCTTGCCGCCCATTCGGGTGCGGAAGCACAGCTCGGGGCTGCTCATCCAGCGGGCCCAGTAGTCCAGGTAGAGCTTGGCCTGCGCGGAGACGCTGTACCAGTAGAGGGGGGACACCACCACGATGTCCGTGTGCTCCAGGGTCGCGTCCAGCAGCAGTTTCTCGTGCCCGGCCACCCCTGGGCGGCCGTCCTCGGCCGGGGCGGAGGAGGCGGGGCCGAAGCCTTCCGCTCCCGGGAGGGGCAGCCCGCCCAGCGACAGCCAGCTCCGCTCGGCCCGCGGGGGGAGCCCCTCGGCCGCGCGGCGGGCCAGCCGCTCGGACGCACCGCCCGGTCGGGGGCCGCCCAGCATGAAGGCGAAGCTCCGTGCGCGGTCCTGGTCGAGCGCCCGGCCCGCCGTCCTGCCCGGCGCGGCCTCAGTCATGGGCCGGTACGGCCGCACCGGTGCCGGCGCCGGAGTCGGAGCCGGGGCGCGCCACGAGGCCCAGGTGACGCTCGGCGTCCTGGCGCAGCTCCTCGGTGTACCGGACCGCGCCGCCCGGTCCCGCGTAGCGTCGTGCCCGCACCCCGCTGGTGCGGCGCAGCACGGTGATGCTGTTCTGCATCAGCTTCTGCGACTCCAGGAGGTTCACCACCTCCAGCTCGCCGGGGTGGGCCTGCTGGAACTTCGCGATGTAGCGCAGCAGGGCCTCGCCCTCCGGGTAGGTCATCAGGTAGTGCATGACCACGAGCCCGCCGTCCGGGTTGATCAGGTCCCAGAAGTGGTCGAAGAAGTACAGGCACTCCCAGGCGTCGACCCAGGCGAGGTCGATGGGCGGGAAGTCGTCGGGGAGGCGCTCGGCGGCGTCCTTGAGGTCGGCGTTCACCACCGTCACCCAGCCGTCGAGGTCCAGCTCGCGCAGGACCTCCTGGACGCGGCCGGCGGAGGAGTCGGCGATGGACAGGTTGTCCACGGCCACCAGGCGCGGCCGGTAGGGCTCCAGGTGGTGCGAGGGGGACACCAGCGGAGGGTCGGCCAGCAGCCACGAGTCGTCCAGCTCCGCCCCCCGGGCGAGGTGCTCCCGGGTCTTGGCGGCGAGCGCGACGGACTCCTGCCGCACGGCGTCCTCCGTGTCCGCCAGAGCGGCGGCGAGGTAGGGCGTGGTGTACCCCATGCCCACCTCCAGGACGCGTTCGGGCCGCAGCAGCTGGATCAGGTTCGCGAGCAGCGGGCCCACGACCTCGGTGCCCATGCCGGGGACGCTCAGCCCGGCCACCGCCTTGTGGAACTCCTCGGTGTGCAGCCTCTGGGTCATATCCGTCCTTCTTCCGCGTCAGGCATACCAGTGAATATCCTCGGAAAACCGCCGGGAAATATCGGAATACTCAAATCGATATCTTCCCATTTCTGGACAGACAGCCCCAATGCAAGCCCGCATTACCATGCACGCATGTCACACGATCACGCAGGGCACGAATCCGAACCCACCCGATGCGATCGGATGAACTGCGGAGCGGAACTGTGCGAGGCCGGGCTGCGCCGGTACCGGGAGACGACATCGGCGGGGGCGGTCGCCGAGGGGTCGGCCGAACACTGCGTCATCGCCCTCGGCCTGCTGGAGCCGGCGGTGAACGCCCCCGGGTACCTGGTTCCCGTGCCGCCCTGCGTCGCCGCCCACCGGGTGATGTCCCCCATCGAGGAACAAGTGGCGACCGATCGCCGCCGGCTCCTGCATCTCGGGGAGTCCTTCCATGCCGCGGGAGAGGTGTTCTCCGCGGCACGCAAAGGTGACCTGCCCAGCGCCACGATCCTGCGCGGCGGTGAGCTCATCGCCCGGACGGTCGACGCCTCGGTGGCCGCCTGCCGGTCCGCGTTGCTCACCGCGCAGCCCGGAGGCCGCCGGCCCCCGGAAATACTGGAAGCGGTGGCGGAACGCAACCTCGCGCTCCTGGCCAAGGGAATACGCCAGCGCACCCTCTACCAGCACTCGGTGTGGTCGCACCCGCCGACCGTGGAATACATCAAGAAGGTCGCGGCGGCCGGCGGGGAAATACGGACGGTGGACGAGATGTTCGACCGGCTCATCATCTGCGACCGGGAGGTGGCGTACATCCCCACCAACCCGGACTACTCCGACGAGGCGCTGGAGGTCCGTGATCCGGCGATCGTCTGGTTCCTCACCAATGTGTTCGAGTACGCCTGGGCGCGGGGCACGCCGGTCGACCCGAACGTGAGGAGCCGGCCGCGTGTCGTCGTCTCCGAGATCGAGCAGAGCATCATCCGCTTCCTCGTCGCCGGTCAGACCGACGAGAAGATCGCCCGTGGGCTGGGCGTCAGCCGGCGCACGGTGGCCGAGTACATCAGCCGCATCTCGCGTCAGCTCGGCAGCGTCAGCAGGGCACAGCTCGGCTATCTCATCGCCACGCACGGGCTGCTCCCCGACCAGATGCTCGCCGCCCCCGGGTTACCCGGGGAGACGCCAGGTGACGGCCGTCCGTAGGTTCCGTCCTGTCGAAGACCTTCGCGGAGGATGCGTAGCCGATCTCCGGGATCCTCTCGTGCGGCAGCGCGTCGCGAAGCCTGCCGCCGACCTGGCCGGCGATCGTGTCGGGGTGGCCCCCGGTCACGGACTCCGAGGTGCGCGGGCGAGGAGACATGTCAGGTGCTCCTGAGGGAGGGGAGTCCGACGGAAGGAGAGAGGGAGCCGCGGGCGCCCTCAGGGGACACCGCTGCTATCTCGTCGCGGACGGCGGCGCACACCTCTTCGACGTGGTCGAACAGGTAGAAGTGGCCGCCCGGCCAGGAGCGGGCGGTGGTCCGCGCCGTGGTGCGCTCGCCCCAGGGAGCGGCGGTCCGCGGACCGGCCACGGGGTCGTCCCCTCCCGTGAAGACGGTGAGCGGGGCCTGAAGCGGCGGGCCGGCGTGCACCTCGTAGGTGTCCACGATCGACAGGTCGCGGCGGAGCACCTCCACCATGAGCTCCAGCAGGTCGGGCATCTCGAAGACCTGCTCGGGGGTGCCGCCCAGGCCCCGCAGGAAAGTGATCAGCCGGTCCCTCGGCCACAGGTGACGCTGGGCCCGGTCCGGGCGGTGTCCGGGCGCGGGCGCCCCGGAGAGCCCCACCCACTGCGGCGTCAGCCCCTGCGCGGACAGCTCACGGGCCGTCTCGAAGGCGACCAGCGCGCCCATGCTGTGCCCGAAGACCGCGTAGCGGCCGGGCAGCAGGGCGCGGAGCTCGGGCACCAGGTACGCGGCGGCCTCGGCCGAGGTGCGGCAGGCTCGTTCCCCGGCGGCCATCAGCCGCCCGGGCAGGTCGACGGACCACAGGTTCCAGTCGGCGGGGAGCCACCGGGCGAAGGGCGCGAAGGACGCCGCCGACCCCCCGGCATGGTGCAGGAACACCAGGGTGAACGCCTCGCTCCCCGTCCCGTCCCCGGCGGGCACCGGGGCCAGCAGGCGCCGGAGGTCCTTGACCCCCGCCCCGAAGGTCGTGTTCATCGGCCCCGGTACTCCACGGCCGTGACGGCCCAGGTGAACCCCATGCCGCTGCTGGCGAGCAGCAGGAGGTCGCCCTCGGCGAGCCGCTTGTCGTCCAGCAGGTCCCGCAGGGCGATCAGCAGGTCGGAACCGCCCATGTGGCCGAGCCGGTCGTAGTTGAAGACGCTCTTCCCGGCCGGGATGCCCAGTCTCCCCAGCAGCCGTTCGTGCATGCCCCGGTCGCCCTGGTTGATCAGGAAGTACGCGACGTCGGAGACGTCCCTGCCCAGCGTGTCCAGCACGTCCCGGACGCGGGCCGGGAAGTTCTCCAGGTAGGCGTCGGCGAGACCGGGGCGACGGCCGCGCCGGCGCATCAGGACCCGGTCGTCCTCGACGTCCCCGGAGTAGTAGTCCGCCCAGGACGGGTCGGTGCGCATCGACGAGGTCAGCACCTCGAAGGCGGGGTCGCGCCGGCCGAGCAGAACCGCCGCGGGGGCGTCGCCGAAGTTGAACAGGGCCTTGGAGTCGGGGTCCTCGTGGTCGACGAGCCTGCTGAGCCGGTCCCCCACGATCACCAGGACGAACGGGCCGCCGCCCAGCGCGAGTTCGTTCAGACCGGTACGTACGGCGGTCATGCCGCCGTTGCAGAAGTTGGTCACCTCGAAGCAGTGCGCGCGGGAGATGTCCAGTTCCTGCGCGACCCGGGCCGCCGGCGACCAGAAGGGCAGGTCCCACTCCCCCGAGCCCGCGTAGACGACGTGACTGACGTCGTCGGGCGAGACCTCGTTGCGTTCCAGCACCGCCCGTGCGGCCTCGGCCGCCAGCTCCCACGCCTGCTCGTGGTCCCCCAGGACGGGGAACCGCTCGGTGTGGGTGATGGCGAGGATGTCCTCGACCGCCACCCCGGATTCCGCGTGCAGGTGGTGCACGTCCACGCGGGACGCGGGAAAGCGCACCTCGAAGTCGACTATGCCGCCCATGGCCCTCTCCGTCGTCGTGCCGTCCGGCTCCGGTCCGCCCCTCGGCGCACGGCCGCTCACCGCGCCTCCTCGTCCTGTGCGACGAGCAGGCGCAGCCGGTTCAGGTGGGTGAGCCCGGCCAGGACCGACGGTGTCGGCAGTCCGAAGTCGATGAGGCAGGCCACCTCGTCCACACCGATCTCCCGGAAGCGGGCCATGCTGCCGCGCACCTTCTCCACCGTTCCCAGCAGACCGCCGCCGTCGAAGTAGCGGTCGAAGGAGCGGCCGACGATGAACTCCACGTCCTCGGGCCCGAGCCGCGAGGCGTCGATCCGGCGGCCGTCCAGCTGGGAGCCCAGCAGCAGGCCGAGCGAGCTGCGCAGATAGTCGCTCAGCGGACCGCGGACCGCCTCGCGGACGACGTCCTCGTCCTCCCCGAGGTAGGTGTGCACCATGAGGGCGACATGACCGGTCCATCCGTCCCCGCCCCGCTCCGTGACCGCCTTGCGGTACTCGGTGATCTTCAGGGCGAGGTCGTCCAGGTCCTGGCCGAGCAGGTGGGTCAGCAGCCCGGCACCGAGCTGCCCCGCGTTGCGGAAGGTCTCCACGCTTCCCGAGCTGGTCACCCAGACGGGCAGCTCGGACTGGACCGGCGGCGGGAAGACGCCGAGCCGGCGCGTGGTCCCGACGCCGTCGGTCACCGACAGCTTCTCGCCCCGCCACAGCGCCCGTACCTGCTCGATGCGCTCCAGGAGGAGCTGCCGGCGGTTGTCGTAGTTCTCCGGGCAGAGGGCGAAGTCGGTGGCGTGCCAGCCGGAGGCGAAGGACAGTCCGACCCGGCCGTTGGACAGGTTGTCCACGACCGACCACTCCTCGGCGATCCGCAGCGGATGGTGCAGCGGTGCCACCACGCTGCCGGCCCGTATCCCGACGCGCTCGGTGACCGCCGCCACCGCCGCCGCGGTCACCGACGGGTTCGGGTAGAGGCCCCCGAAGGGGTGGAAGTGCCGTTCCGGCGTCCACACGGCCGAGAAGCCGTTGCGGTCCGCGAAGCGGGCGCCCTCCAGCAGGAGTTCGTAGCGATCCTTCTCCTTCTCGGTGCTGTCGTTGGCGAAGTAGAAGAGGCTGACATCCATGGTGCTTCCTCAGGCTGCCGGGACCGGGTCGTCCGGCGGACGGATCCGCGCGGCGACGCGGTGGACGGACTGGGCGGCGAACGGACCGGGCGGCGGACGGACCGGGCGGCGGACGGACTAGGCGGCGGACGGACTAGGCGACCGGCTCCTCGGCGGCGGGTGACGAGGTCCGGCGGGTCCCGGCGGCCCAGGACGCCACCGCCGGGGCCATCAGGCCGGCGCCGAGCAGCAGGCCCGAGAAGACGATCCAGCCGCCCGCGCCCAGACGGGCGAGCAGCGCGGTGGCCAGCGCCGGCGTCACCACCGTGCCGAGCTGGGTCGACATGCCGAACATCCCCTGGTACTGGCCCTGCGCGTGGTCCGGGGCCAGCCCGAAGGCCAGCGACCAGGAGCCGGCGCTGTAGAACATCTCGCCGACCACGTGGACGAGAGCGCCCGCCAGCAGGATCAGCACGGCGAGCCAGACGGGACGGTCCGCCGCCAGGGCGAAGAGCAGACAGCACACCGCGAGCAGAACTCCCGACCTGCGCAGCGTCCGGGCCCCGCCCGGTACGTCGTCACTGCCCTTGCTCGCCCGCACCTGGAACAGCACGACCACGACGGTGTTGAGGACGATGATCGCCGAGTACAGCCACTCGGGCGCCGTCGTCCGGTCCGCCAGCCAGACGGGCAGTGCCACGGTGAGCATGGCGACGTTCATCACGAGGACCGAGTTGAGCAGTGCCACCACGGCGTAGGGGGCGTCGCGCAGCACCACCCACTCCGACCCGGACCGCTCCCTGGGCACCGGCGCCACCTGAGGGACCGCCAGGTAGGCCAGTCCGGCCACCACGAACATCGCACCGCCCGCGACCAGCAGGCCGACGTAGCCGCCGCGGTCGTCGACGTACAGGGCGACCGCCCCGGCCACGGCCCCCAGCGACACACCCAGGTTGCTGACCGCCCGCATGTAGGACCAGGCGCGCACCCGCTCCTCCTGCGGGATCAGCCCGGCGATCAGCGCGCCGCGGGCCGCGTCCGTCGAGGACTCCGCCACCAGCGCCAGGCTGGTGACGACCACCAGACCGGTGAAGCCGTCGACGAAGCCGTAGCCGGCGACGAACACGCCGAGCAGCAGCAGGAAGCCCACCGTGGTGTTGCGCGGCCCGGTCACATCGGCCAGCCGGCCCGCCGGGATGCTGGCGGCCATGCCCAGCGCGGCACCGATCGTCATGGCCAGACCGACCCGTTCGGCGGGGATGCCCACGGTCCGGATGAAGAACAGCACGCTGACCGACATGAGGATGCCGTGGCCCGCCGTCTTGGCCAGATTGCTCAGACACAGGGTGCGCACCACACCCTTGGGCGGAACGATGTTCTCGAGGAATGACACGGAATCTCCTAGCCGGCCGTGGGCGCCGGGCGAAGCGACCTGAGGTCGGACGTGATGCGGGGCCGGTCGATCTTGCCGTTGGCGTTGAGCGGCATCGTCTCCAGGAGCCGGAAACGGCGCGGCACCATGTGGACGGGCAACTGCTTGCGCAGGGCCCGGGCGAGGACGCCCGGCTCGGCCGGCTCGCCGGTGTAGCAGCCCACGAGCTCGGTGTCGTCCCCGTCGCGCAGCGCGACCACGACGGCCTGGCGCACGGCGGGGTGCCGGCGCAGGACGGCCTCGATCTCGCCGAGTTCGACGCGGTAGCCGCGCACCTTCACCTGGTTGTCCAGCCGGCCCAGGTGCACGAGGTGTCCGTCCTCCCACCGCACCCGGTCACCGGTGCGGTAGTAGTGCTCCGCCGTCAGCTCCCCCTCACCGTCGTACACGGTGACGCCGTCCTCGCCGTACAGCAGGAAGCGCCCGTCGTCGTCGGTGGGATCGAGGTAGCCGTCGAAGCGCTGGGAGCCGCGTACCACCAGCTCGCCCTCCGCGGCGGGGCGGCCCCGCTCGTCGAGCACCAGGTGCTCCAGGAAGCCGTGGACGGGGCCGATCGGCACCGTGTCGTTGGAGGTCTTCGGCCACTGCCCGGTGTCGGCCGGCAGGGTGTACTCGGTGCAGGCGACGGTGAGTTCGGTGGGACCGTAGACGTTCACGAGCGTCGCCTCCGGCGCCACCGCGCGCCAGGATTCCGCCTGGTCGTACGAGAGCTGCTCACCGATGAAGACGCTCATCCGCAGCCCGGTCGCCCGTCCGGTCGGCAGATTGCCCAGCTCCGCGCTGACCGATACCACGGACGGCACCGAGAACCAGTGCGTGATCCTGTGGTCCGAGACGTAGTCGACGGGCGACAGCAGTTCGGCCCGGCCGGGCACGACGAGGGTCGCACCACCGCCCCAGGTGACGAACAGGTCGAACACCGACGGGTCGAAGGTGAGGTCGAAGGTGTGCGACATCCGGCAGCCCGGTCCCACGCCGAACCGCGCGATGTTGTGTGCGAGGTACGGGGAGACGTTGCGGTGCCGGACGGGCACTCCCTTGGGCCGTCCGGTCGACCCCGAGGTGAACAGCACGTACGCCACCTCGTCCGGGGACGAGGCCGGCCCGGGCAGCGGGCGCGCGGGCGCGACGCCCGCGCGCCCGGCGGCCGCCACCTCGTCCGCGGCCAGCCGCAGCGCGGTCGGTACGGCACCGCCGAGCTCCTTGTCGAGCTGGGCCGCGTCGGCGGCGTCCGCGATCAGCACCTCGCTCCGGGCCAGTTCGCAGATCATGCGGTTGCGCGAGGCCGGGAAGGCGGGGTTCACGGGGGTGACCGTGGCGCCCAGGCGCAGGGCCGCCAGGTAGCCGACCAGGGACACCACGCTGCGGGTCGCCATCACGGAGACACGGGCGGGTGGCGCGCCGTGCTCCTCGACGAGGCGGCCGGCGACCGCCTCGGCCGCGGTGCGCAGCTCTCCGTAGGTGAGCCGTTCGCCACCCGCCTCCAGCGCCGGCAGGTCGGGGTGGCGGACCGCGGACCGCTCGAACCACTCGTACATCGTCAGCACGTCAGTCACGGCCCGTCCCCCCGGCGGCCTCGTCGGTGCCCAGGCCGGGCGCGTCGAGGCGCATGGTGGTGGGCGGCTCCTGCCGTACGGGCTCGATGGACAGCAGCTCGACGCCCTCGTGGTCCGCGGCACCGGCTTCGCCGGGCAGGACGTCGGAGCGTACGCCCTCGTACGGGGCGAACCCGGCGAAGCGGTAGGCGACCTCCATCATCCGGTTGCGTTCGGTGCGCCGGAAGTCCGCGAGGAGCCGCACCCCGGAGCGGGCCGCCTCGTCGATGAGCCAGCGCAGCAGCACGGCGCCGGCGCCGAAGGAGACCACCCGGCAGGACGTGGCGAGCAGCTTGAGCAGCCAGGCGCCGGGATGCCTCTGGAGCAGCACGATGCCCACGGCCCCGTGGTCGCCGAACCGGTCGCGCAGCTGGACCACGAGCACCTCGTGCGCCGGGTCGGCCAGCAGGGCACGCAGTCGCTCGTCGCCGTAGTGGACGCCCGTGGCGTTCATCTGGCTGGTGCGCAGGGTCAGTTCCTCGACCCGGGCCAGGTCGGGCTCGGTGGCCCGGCGGATGGTCATCTCCAGGCCGAGGGTGCGCAGGAAGTCCTCGTCCGGCCCGGCGAACTCCTCGCGGGCCGCCTCCCGGCTGAAGCCGGCCTGGTACATCTCGCGGCGACGCCGTGAGTCGGCGGTCACGACGGGGCTGAACTCCGGCAGCGAGGCCAGCTCCGCGGCCTGCTCCGCCGGGTAGCACCGCACCGCGGGCAGGTGGTGGGCGACCTCGGCCCGCTCGGCGGGCTGGTCGTCGACGAAGGCGATGGTCCCGTGCGCGAAGTCGAGCCGTTCGGCGATCCGCCGCACGGACTCGGACTTGGGGCCCCAGCCGATGTGCGGAAGGACGAAGTACTCGGCGATCCCGAGCTTCTCCAGCCGTGCCCAGGCGTGGTCGTGGTCGTTCTTGCTGGCCACCGCCTGGAGGATGCCGCGCTCGTCCAGGACGCGGACGACGTCGCGTATCGGCTCGGGCAACGTGACCTCGCCGTCCTCCAGGAGGGTCCCGTTCCACAGGGTGTTGTCCAGGTCCCACACCAGGCACTTGACGGCGGGGGACGTTCCCGTCGGGGCGGCCGGGGACGTGCCCGTCGGGGCGGAGGGGTCCGTCGCGTCCATCCTGCCCTTCTCCGTTCTGCTTCCTGCTCCTGCTCCTGCTCCTGCTCCTGCTCCTGCTTCCGCCGGTGACACGGTTCAGACCTCCCACAGGGTCACGGCCCAGGCGGCGACCGGGCTGTTGTTCAGGACCAGCACGAGATCGCCCCGGCCCAGCTCGCCACGCGCCAGCAGCCGGTCGAGGTTGAGCACGACGTCCATGGCGCCCAGGTGTCCGTAGGCGGCGAGGTGCTCGTTGCAGACCGGGTGGACGGTCAGGCCGAGGAGCGAGGCGTAGAACTGGTAGGCGCTCGCCGTCACGTTCTGCATGAGGGTCGCGGCGACGTCGTCCTTGGCCACGCCCGCCTCGTCGAGGACCTCGTCCACCATCCGGCCCAGCCGCATCCGGCTGTGCAGAGCCAGGTCGAAGCGGTAGCGGTCCGGGGACCGGCACTCCTCGCGCCACTCGTAGTACGGCACGTCCTTGTAGTCGACCCGGAACAGGTCGTGGAAGGAGCCGTCGGTCTCCATGCGGTGGGCGCGCAGCACGGGACGGCCGCCCCGCACCAGGGTCATGGCACAGGCGCCGTCGCCGATCACGGTGACCGGGTGGCGGACCCGGTCCAGGCCGGTGGGCCGGCTGCCGTGGGCGATCAGCACGCTCTGCCGGGAGGGGTCGGCCAGCAGCAGGTCGCGGCCGAGTGCCCAGGCCGCGCTGGAGCCGGTGCAGCCCAGTCCGTCCACGGTGAACGCGAAGGCGCCGTCGAGTTTCGCGTCGGCCTGGATCCGGCACACGTCGGAGCCGAGCAGCACGTCCGGCGCGCGCGGGCCGACCAGCATCAGCGTGTCCGGCCGCCGCGGGGCACCGGAGTCGTCCTCGTCCAGCCGGGCCAGCAGTCCCCGGACGGCCTCGAGCGCCAGGTCCCCGGCGCTGCGGCCGTCGAGGACGCCGACCGTGGCGATGCCGCTGCCCTGGACGAACTCGGCCTCCTCCTCGCCGAGTCCGGCGTACTCGGGGAGGGAGGCCACGCTCGTGGGCTCCGTCGGGAGCACACAGTGGATGGTGCCGATCCCGATCGTCATGACCACACCGCCAGGGCGTGCTTGCCCAGCAGCAGCTGGCTGATCTCGTTGCTGCCCTCGATGATCTCCATGAGTTTGGCGTCGCGGTAGGCGCGGGCCACCGGGCCGCCGTCGCGGGCCCCGGCCGAGGCCATCACCTGAACCGCCGTGGCGGCACCGCGGGTGGCCTGTCCGGCCGCCAGGTGCTTGGCGGTCACGGCGGCGGTCACCAGCCGGGGGTCCCCCTCGTCCCAGCAGCGGCTGGCGTACTCGCAGCAGCGGGTGGCGGCCTCCTGGGCGACGTGGAGTTCCGCGAGGTGCCGGGCGACCAGTTGGTGCTCGGCCAGCGGGGCGCCGAACTGTTCGCGGGTGGCGGCATGCCCGCAGGCCGCCCGCAGGCAGGCGCGCAGCATGCCGACGCAGCCCCAGGCCACCGAGATCCGCCCGTAGGTCAGCGCCGACGTCACCAGCCAGTCGGTGGGCAGGCCGGCACCGCCGAGCAGGCTGTCGGCGGGCAGCCGTACCCCGTCGAGCCGGATGCCGGCGTGGCCGGCGGCCCGGCAGCCCAGCGGGTCGGCCACCCGTTCCACGGTGACTCCCGGGGCGTCGGCCGGGACGACGACGGCGGCCGCGCCCGCACCGTACCGGCCGAAGACCACCAGGAGGTCGGCGTACGCGCCGACGGTGACCCAGACCTTGCGGCCGTCCACGACGACGGTGTCACCGTCCCGCCGGATGGTGGTGGCCATGGCCGCGAGGTCGCTGCCGGCGCCGGGTTCGCTGAAGGCCACGCCGGCCAGCCGGCCGGACGTCAGGGCGCTGAGGCAGGCGGTCTTCTGCTCCTCGTCGCCGAAGCGCTGCACGGTCCAGGCGGCCATGCCCTGGGAGGTCATCACGCTGCGTACGGAGGAGCACAGGGAGCCGACGTGCGCGGTCAGTTCGCCGTTCTCGACGCCGGTCAGCCCCGGGCCGCCGTACGCCGCCGGGACCTGGGCGGCCAGCAGGCCCTTGCCGCCCAGCTCGCGCAGCAGGTCGCGGGGCAGTTCCCCCGCCAGGTCCCAGGCGTCGGCCCGGTCGGCGACCAGATCGGTGGCCAGCCGTTCCAGCTCGGACCGCGCCGTGTCGTGGGCCGTCGCCGGGACCGGCTCCCGGAGCTGGGGCTCACTCACCCGTACCGCCTCGCAGCCGCAGCACGAGCTCCGTCATCCGGTCCACCGTGCGGAAGTTGTCCATGTTCAGGTGCGGGCCGGTCACCTGCACACCGAAGGTGCTCTCCACGTGGACCAGCAGTTCCATGGCGAAGAGCGAGGTGACCAGCCCGGAGGCGAAGAGGTCCACGTCGGGGGCGACGTCCGTCCGGGTACGCCGCCGCAGGAACGCGGTCAGGTTCTCGCTGATCGACTCGGCCGTCCGGGACTGCTCGGTGGGCGTGGTCATGACGTGCTACCTCCGTGCTCGAAGAATCCGCGGCCGGTCTTGCGGCCGAAGTCGCCCGCGGCGACCTTGTCCAGCAGCAGGGCGCAGGGTTCGTAACCGGCGTCGCCGGTGCGCTCGTGCAGCACGCGCAGCGAGTCGACCACGTTGTCGAGGCCGATGAGGTCGGCGGTGGCGAGCGGGCCGGTGGTGTGCCCGAGGCAGCCCTCGAAGGCGGCGTCGACGGACGCCGGGTCGGCGATGCCGTCGGCCACGATGCGGGCGGCTTCGTTGATCATGCGTTGCAGGATCCGGTTGACCACGAAGCCCGGGCCGTCCCCGACCTCGATGCCGTCCTGTCCCAGCGCCTTGAGCAGGGCGCGGGCGGCGGCGAGGGCGTGCTCCCCGGAGCGCGGCCCACGGATCAGCTCCGCCGTGTGGATCATGTACGGCGGGTTCATGAAGTGGATGCCGACCAGGTCCTCCGGCCGCCGCACCGCGTCCGCCTGCTCGTCGATGGGGACCGCGGAGGTGTTGGAGACCAGCAGGGTTCCCGGGGCCACCAGGGCGGACGCCTCGGCCAGCACCTCGGCCTTCAGCGGGGCGTGTTCGGTGACCGCCTCGATCACGGCGGTGGCCTGGACGATGTCCGCCAGGCGGGTGGTGGTGACCAGCTCGCCGGTGGCTCCCTCCCGGGGCACCTTGCCCATCATCCGGGCCAGCCGCAGCTGGCCCGCGACGCCGGCGCGGGCCTTGTCGAGGGCCGCCCGGTCGACGTCGACGAGCACGACGGACAGGCCGTGGCCGACGGCCAGGGTGCTGATGCCGGTGCCCATGACGCCGGCGCCGATCACCGCGAGGCGGTGGGCCGGGCCGTCGTCCGCGTGGTCGTCCGGGCCGGGCGCGGGGCCGGGGGCGACGCTGGGCGCGGGGCCGGGGGCGGCGCTCGGCGCGGGGCCGGGCGCGGCGCCGGGGGCGGCACTGGGCACGGGGCCGGGCGCGGCGCCGGGGGCGGCACTGGGCACGGGGCCGGGCGCGGCGCCGGAGGCGGCGCTCGGCGCGGGGCCGGGCGCGGCGCCGGAGGCGGCGCTCGGCGCGGGGCCGGGCGCGGCGCCGGAGGCGGCGCTCGGCGCGGGGCCGGGCGCAGGGCCGGGGGCGGCGCCCTCACGGGCGTCGGTGTCGGTGGTGCGGGTCTCGCTCACTTGTCCTCCTTCGCCGCTGTCCGCGCGCCCTCGGCCGCCAGCTCGGGCAGCAGGGAGCCGATGTCCTCGCTGCGGTGGGACAGGAACGCCAGTCCCCGGCGCAGCTGGCTGCCGCTGACGACCGGGGACAGCCCGGTGCGGCGCAGCCAGGACTGCCAGCCCTTCGCCTGGACGCCGGCCTCGTCGAGTTCGTGGCCCTCCATCTCGTACAGGGCCGTGGCCGAGAGCACCTTGCTGCCGGTGGCCTGGGCCCGCTCGGCGATCAGCCGCTGCCACTCGGTCAGCGGCACGGTGCGGGTGGGCAGTCCGGCCTCCTCCAGGGCGGCGAAGAGATCCTCCAGGCTGGGCGAGACCTCGTCCACCAGGTGGTAGGCGCGGCCCACGGACTTGGCGGACAGCGCGAGTTCGGCGACCGCGCGGGAGAGCACGTCCACCGGCGAGACCGGCATGCCGCGGTCGTCGACCGGGCGTGCCCCCACCGCCAGGCCGCTGGCGAGCAGGAACCAGATCAGGTCCTTGTCGTTGCAGGCCCCGGTTCCCGTCGAGGCCATGATCAGGCCGGGCCGGAAGACCCGGACGCGCATGCCGTCCTGGTCGGCGCGGTCCAGGATGCGCTCGCCGACCCACTTGCTCACGCCGTACCCGCCCAGCTGCGGGTCCAGCGGCTGGTCGCGGGTCTCCATCAGCCGCCCGCCGGCGCCGGTGGGCGCCGTGGCGGCGACCGTGGAGATGAAGCTGATGTCCCGGATGCCCAGCGGCCGCATCCAGTTGAGCAGCCCGACCAGCGGCAGGACGTTGTCCTCGCGCAGCATCCGGTACGGCTCGGTGAAGACGACCTTGGCCGCGCAGTGCAGCACGTGCCGGATGCGCGTGGCCAGTTCGCCGCCCCGGTACTCGCGGCACACGGTCCCGATGTCCCTCAGGTCACCGGGGACCGCGCGCACTCTCTCCGGGTCCGGCTCCGGCAGCCCGAACTTGGCCGCGGCGGCCTTCAGCCGGGCCATGCCCTCGGCTTCGTCGGCGGCCCGTACGACGCAGTAGACGCGGCCCCCGGACGCCTCGGAGGCGGTGAGCAGCGCGTCGAGGAGGAAGGCGCCGAGATAGCCGGTGGCGCCGGTGAGCAGCACGTCCCGGCCGGGGGCCGACTGCCTGGCCAGCGGCTCCAGCGGGATCTGGAGGTCCGTGTCGACCAGGGCCCCGTCACCGTCGGCGGCGGGGTCCACCTCCGCGTCGCCCAGTCCGGCGCCGTTCTGCAGTCCGGCGACGATCCGTGCGAGCCGGCGGACGGTGGTCTGGCTGCCGCCCGCCCGGTGGATGTTGATCAGCACGCCGTGCCGCTGCTGGATCTCCAGGACCATCTGGACGGAGAGCAGGGAGGTGCCCCCCAGGGATCCGAACTCGTCGTCGAGGCCGACGGTGTCCAGGCCGAAGAGCTCCTGCCACAGCTCGGTCAGCTGCGCCTCCAGCGTGCCGGGGGCGGCGGTCGCGGCGGTCGCCGGACCGCGGGTGCCGCCGGCGGATCCCGTCCCGGTGGCCGGGGCCCCGGCGGCGTCCGCCGGCTGCCGGGCGGGCTGGTCGAACCCGGCCAGCCGGTCCAGGGCCCAGTGCCGCTTACGGGTGAACGGGTACGTCGGCAGCGTCACGCGGCGGCCCGTCCCGCCCGCCAGCGCCTCCCAGTCCACCTCGACGCCGTGCAGCCAGGCCGCCGTCGCGGCCTCCTCCAGGAGGTCGGCCACGGCGTTCCCGTCGGCGTCCGCGCAGGACCGCGCGCTGATCACATGGCGGTCCCGGGCGGGCTCGCCGTGCCCGGCGAGCAGCGCGAACCGGCCCTCGGGCACCGTCTCCGGGAGCCCGGCCACCACCTCGGTGCCCGCGGGCAGCACGGCCTTCAGTCCCGCCGTCAGCGCGGCGGGCGGCTGCGGTGCCCCGGCCGGCGGCAGCACCAGCAGCGCCGACCGCGCACCGTCGATGCGCCCGGTCCGTACGGCGGGCGGGCGCGGCAGCCGCAGCGCGGCCGCCAGACGGTGCGCCGGAGCGGTGACCACCCGCCGCTCGTCGAAGGCGGCCCGGCCGACGCGCAGCGTGTGGGCGACGTCCTCGGCGGGCAGCTCGCCGTCGTCGAGGGCGTCGGCCAGCCTGCGGGACTGCTGGTCCAGCTCGGCACGGGTACGGGCGGACAGCACGAGGCGCACCGTGGACCGCCGGGGTGCGGCAGGCCGCACGGGAGCGGGCGGTGGGGCCAGCACCACGGCGGCGTTGGTGCCGCCGACGCCCATGGAGTTCACCAGCACGTGGCGCTCGGGGGCCGCGCAGCGCTCGGGCGCGGTGGTGACGAAGAACGGGCTCTCCTCCAGGATGCCCGGGTCGCGCGGCCGCTCGAAGGTCGGGTGCGGTGGGACCTTGCCGGTACGCGCCACGTGCACCGCCTTGATGAAGCCCGCGATGCCGGCGGCCGGGCCGGTGTGTCCGATGTTGGACATGACCGAACCGAGCCCGCAGTAGCCGCTCTTGGCCGTGGTGGCACGGAACGCCTTGGTGAGGGCGATGAGTTCGATGTTGTCGCCCACCGGGGTGGCGGTGCCGTGGGCCTCGACGTACCGCACCAGGTCGGCGGGGACGTCGGCGGTGCGCAGCGCGGCAGCGATCACGTCGGCGACGCCGTCGGGGCTGGGGGCGACGAAGCCGAGCCGGTCCCCTCCGTCGTTGCCGACCGCGCTGCCGCGGACCACCGCCAGCACCTCGTCACCGTCGGCGAGCGCGTCCGCCAGGCGGCGCAGGGCGACGACGCCGATGCCGGAGCTGTAGGTGGTGCCGGTGGAACTCGCGTCGAAGGAGCGGCAGTAGCCGTCCTCGGAGAGCACCCCGCCGGGCTGGTGGCGGTAGCCGCGGAAGGGCTCCAGCACCGTGGCCCCGCCCGCCAGCGCGATGTCGCACTCGCCCGACAGCAGGCTCAGGGTGGCGTAGTGCACCCCGTACAGGGAGGAGGAGCAGCCGGTCTGGATGCTCAGGGCCGGGCCTCGCAGACCCAGCTTGTAGGCGACGCGGGAGGTCATGAAGTCGGCCTGGCCGCCGACGGTGAGTTCCAGGTCGTCCACCGCGGCGCGCAGCCCCTCCCGCCGGGCCTTGGCCGCGAGCAGGGCCGCCGAGTAGTTCCCCGCCGCGCTGCCGGCGAAGACGCCGGTCACGGGACCGTCCTTGCGGGCCGGGTGGCCCGCGGCCTCCAGGGCCTCCCAGCAGGCTTCCAGGAAGAGCCGCTGCTGGGGGTCGATCGTCGCCGCCTCACGCGGCGGGTAGCCGAAGAACTCGGAGGCGAACTCCTCGACGCCCGGCAGGGAGGTGGCCACGCGTACGAAGGCGGGGTCGGCGAGCATCTCGTCGGTGATCCCGGCGGCCTTCAGCTGGTCCGCCGACATCTCCCGCATGGAGATGACACCGCGGTCGACGTTCCGCCAGAACTCCTGAGGGGTGGTGGCGTCCGGGTAGCGGAGGCCGACACCGACGACCGCTATGTCCGTGCTGTTCGTCATGTCTGGGGATCCGTTCCGTTCGCCGTCACTCGGAGACGAGCCGGCTTCGTCGCGCCCGGCTCAGCAGACCCTCGCGGTTGTGTGCGCCCAGCCGGGTGGTGGGCTCCTGGCCGGCCTCGTCGGTGCCGGCCAGCAGGGAGACCTGGGCCTGGACGGTGCTGTGCTGGAAGAGGTCGGACACCTTCAGGGGGTGGGAGGCGAGCGGGTGGAGCTCCTCCCAGAGCATGATCAGCAGCAGCGAACTGCCGCCCGCTTCGAGGAAGTTGACGTCGACGGGCACCTGGTCCGCGCTGTCCAGGTCGAGCACGTCGGCCCAGGCCTGCCGGACCTTGAGGAGAAGTTCCGTCTGATTCGGGGCCGGTGCCTGTGCGGCCGTGGCGTCGTTCACGACATGCTCCTCTTGAGTGGAGGCGAATCCGGGTCGGCGACCAGGTCCGCGGCGGCCACCGCCAGCTCGGCGAGCAGCTCGCGCACGGTGTCCTCGCCGAACAGACCGGTGGTGTAGGAGAAGGCCAGTTCCATGTCCCGTGCCCCGTGCTCCGTCACCACGAGTTCGAGCTCGTACTTCAGGTGCAGCGGGTCGAGCGGCAGGTGACGGCCGGTGACGCCGGGGGCGAGCTCGTCCGGTACCGGTGCGCTGCCCTGGAAGGCGAGGTAGACCGGTGTGAGGGCCGGACGGCTCAGGTCGCGGTCGGGGTGCAGCTCGGCGGCGAGCGCGTCCAGCGCGACGTGGGCGTTGCGGTAGGAGACCACGCAGCTCTCCCTGACCTGGGCCAGCAGATCGGCCCAGGTGGTGCTGTGGCGCAGGTCGACACGGAGCACCAGGGTGTTGACGAGCATGCCGACCGCGTCGGCGCTGCCGCTGGTCTCGCGGCCGGCCCAGGGGAAGGCGAAGAGGAAGTCCCGCTGGTCGCCGCGCCGGGCGAGGGTCACCGCGAGCAGCGCGGCGCTCGTCATGAACATCGTGCACCCGAGGGCGGCGCCGGTCACCGCGCGCAGCCCGGTGGCCACGTCACCGCCGAGCCGGGTGGTGCACAGGCCCGCGTCGGTGGTCTGCAGTTCGCCGCGCGGCCGGTCGTGCGGCAACCGGACGTCCACCGGTGCGCCGCGCAGGTGCTCCAGCAGCGCCGCCGTCTGCGCAGCCAGGTCCACGTCGCCGGGGCCGTCGTCGGCGGTGAGCAGCGAGGGGTGCACGGGATCGGGCAGCTCCGGCTCGCGCCCGGTGGTGGCGGCCCGGTACACCTCGGTGATCTCGGCCATCAGCAGGTCGCGCGACCAGCCGTCGGCGACGATGTGGTGCACGACGAGCACCAGTAGGGTGCGGTCCCCGGCGATCACGATCTCCGCGCGGGCGAGGGTGCCCAGCGCCAGGTCCATCGGCGCCCAGCACAGGCGGGACAGGTGCTCGCGCAGCCGTGCGGCGTTCCAGTCGGAGGCGTCCGTGACGGGCGTGAGCGCGGGGGTGCCGTCGGTGCTGTAGCACACCTGCCGTTTGCGGCGGTCGAGGAAGAACCGGGACCGCAGTGAGGGATGCCGGGCGAGCACCGCGTCCACCGCGCCGCGCAGCGCGTCCCGGTCCACCGCGCCGGTGTACTCCACGACGGTCGGGATGAGGTACGCCGCCCGGAGCGAGGGCAGCCGGTCCAGGAACCAGAACCGCTGCTGGATGGGGGATGCCGGGTGCTGCCGCTCGTCGGGGACCGCGGCGGCCGGCGGCCGGCCGGCGCCGGACGGGGCGCCTCGGCGCTCCCCCGTCGTCCCGGCGGCGAGCAGCCGGCCGAGGCCCGCGACGGTGGGTTCGGCGAGGAAGTCCCTGGGCGAGAGGGCGGCACCGTAACGGCGTTGGGCGTCCGCGAGCATCGTCACGGCGAGCAGCGAGTGGCCGCCGAGCATGAAGAAGTTCGTGTCGGGCGGCAGCCCGGCCGGGTCGAGGGCGGAACCGGGGCCGGCCAGTGCGGCGGCGAAGAGCCCGGCCGCGCGGCGCTCGGCCTCCGTGGGCTCGGGTCCCCCGGCGGGCCGGGCCGCCCCCGGCTGGGCCGTACGGCTTCCGGACCGCGCGGCGGCGAGGGCGGCGGCCGGCGGCGCGGGCAGTTCCCCGGCGGACGGCTGACCGGGCAGCGCGGGCAGCTCCCGCAAGGCCGCGGAAGGGGCTTCGACGACCCGCTCCAGGAGCGCCGCCACGCCGTCCGCGACGGCCTCGGCCGTCCGCGCGGGATAGCGGTCGGTGTCGTACTCGACCGTGAGGGCGAGCCCGTCCTCGGCCTCGTCGACGATCAGCAGCAGATCGAACTTGGCGGTACCGGTGTGCAGCACCTCGGGCGGTGTCCACCTGGTGCGCGTCGACTTCGGCGCGGACATGTTCTGGTAGACGAACCCGATGTCGACCAGGGGCCGTCGGCCCTGCCCGAGCGCCGCCGTGGCGGCCGCGGTGAGCCGGTCGAAGGGGACGCTGCGGTGCGTCAGGTGACGGAACGCCTCACGCCGTGCCACGGCGCACAGCTCGGCGAAGGACGCCTCCGGATCGACCCGGCAGCGCAGCGGCACCGTGTCGACGAAGAACCCCACCGCCTGCTCCAGGTCGGCGTGCGTCCGGTTGGCGGTCATCGTCGCGAGCAGGAACTCGCTCCGGCCCGACCACCGGTGCAGCACCGTCTGGAACGCCGCGGCCAGTACCACGTACGGGGTCACCCGGAGCGAGCGCGCCAGCCGCGCCACGCCCTCGCGGACCTTCTCCCCCACGGGACGGGTGATCTGCCGGCCGGTGCGGGAGCCGTCCGGGGCGGCGTCGCGCGGCGCGCAGCCGGCCAGCTCCAGTCCTACGGGGATGCCCACCAGCTCGGCGGCCCGGTCCTCGACGCGCTGCCGGAAGGCGGGGTCGTCCTCGGTGGCGCGCTCGTGCGCGGCGAAGTCCGGGTAGGCGGCCGGCAGGGCGGGCAGGGCGGTGTCGCGACCGTCCAGAGCCGCCTCGTACGCGGCTGCCAGGTCGTCGAACAGAGGGGCGAGGGACCAGCCGTCCACCGCGATGTGATGGATGGTCAGCAGTACGGCGTTGCCGCCCTCCGGCAGACCCCGCCACACGGTGCACCGCAGCAGCGGCCCCTCGGCCAGATCGAAGGGCAGCCGGCCGCGGGCGACGGCCTCCGCGCGCACGCGGTCGCCCGCGTCCGCCGCGCCTGCGGCGTCGATGACCTCGACCTCGACGGGACGCGGCTCCAGCACCCTTTGCACCGGGCGGCCGCCGGCCAGCCGGAAGACGGTCCGCAGCGGTGCGTGCCGGGTCGTGACCGCTTCCAGGGCACGGGCCAGCGCCACGACGTCCAGAGGCTGGTGGGAGTGGAACAGCAGCGGGACGTTGTACGTGGCGTTGCCCGGGGCGGCGGCGTCCACGAACCACAGCCGTTCCTGCGCGAAGGACAGCGGGAACAGCCGCGGTTCAAGCCGCGCCGTGGCGCTGTGCGCACCGGCTCCGGCCGTCACGGTGCCACCACGCCCTGCGGCGCGCCGGCCGGCTCGGACCCGGCCGCGGGGCCGTCGGCCGCGCAGGCCTCGGCCACGTGGGCGGCCAGCTCACCCAGGGTGTCGCACAGCAGCACCGCGCCCCCGTCGACGGGTACGCCGAGCCGCTGCCGGGCCCTGGCCGCCACCTGCATGGCGAGGATCGAATTTCCGCCCAGGTCGAGGAAGTTCTGCTCGGGGAGGACCTGCTCGACGCCCAGCACTTCGCGCCAGATGTCCCCGAGCGGGGCCACCAGTTCCCGCTCCGCGGTCCGCGTCGCCGGGGTGGCCCCCGTGGTGCGGGCGGTGCCGCCCGGATGCGCGGCGGAGGACTCGGCCGAGAGCAGCTCCAGCAGCCGCGCCCGGTCGGCCTTGCCGGTGGAGCCGAGCGGGACCCGGTCCAGCACCAGCCAGCGGGCGGGCAGCATGTAGCCGGGCAGGGTCCGGCCCAGCCGGGCGTTCAGCGCGGCGGGCAGTGCGGCCGCGGCGGCACCCGCCTCCGCCTCCGCCTCCGCGGCGGAGAGTCCGTCCGCGGACGGCAGAACGAAGCCGACCAGGGAGGCGGCCGGGCCCTCGCCGACCTTCTCCACGAAGGCGGAGTCGGCCAGCCCGCAGGCCAGGGCGGCCCGCTCGATCTCCTCCAGCTCGATACGGAAGCCGCGCAGTTTCACCTGACGGTCGCTGCGGCCGAAGAGTTCGATCGCTCCGCCGGGAAGCTGACGCCCGGTGTCGCCGGTCCGGTAGATCCGCTCGCCGGTCGCGGGGTGGACGACGAACCGCTCGGCCGTCAGTTCCTCACGCCCCAGGTACCCGAGGGCGACACCGGGGCCGCCCACACACAGCTCGCCGGTCTCACCGGGCGGGACCGGTTTCAGGTCCGGGTCGAGCAGGTGGAGCGTGGTGTCCTGGAGCGGGTGTCCGACGGGGATGCGCTCCAGTCCGGCGAGACTGTCCTCGGTGCAGTCGAAGTACGCGGCGAACGTCGTGGTCTCCGTCGGCCCGTACCCGTTGACCAGCCGGCCGGGCGGTCCGGCCGCCAGCACCTTGCGTACGGCCGCCATCTCCAGTTGCTCTCCCCCGACCACGAGGTTGCGCAGCGCGCCGAAGGCGTCCGGACGTTCCCTGGCCACGGTGTGGAACAGGGAGGTGGTCAGGAACATCGTGTCGATCCGCTCGGCGCGGATCAGCGCCGCCCAGTCGTCCAGGGGCAGATCGGTGGCCGCCGGGAAGACGACCACCGTGCCGCCGGCGGTGAGGGCGTTCCACAGCTCGAAGGTGGTGGCGTCGAAGGCGGGATTGGCGGCGCTGGCCACCTGGTCGCCGGGTTCGACGGAGCAGAATTTCGACCGCAGGGCCAGTCGCAGCACCGCGCGGTGCGGGACCACGACGCCCTTGGGCCGGCCCGTCGAGCCGGAGGTGAAGGACACGTACGCGGGGTCGTCCCGCACGGTCCCCGGATCGGGCACCGGGTGTCCCGGATCCGCGGGGGGCAGGGGGACCGGCTCCACGCCGGACGGCAGCCAGGAGGCGAGGTCCGCCCAGCGACCGGCCGGTCCGGCGAGCGTGTCCTGGCGGGGCGAGTGAACGGCCCAGCGGGTGCCCGCCTCGGCGACGATGCCGGTCAGCCGATCCTTCGGGGCGAGTCCGTCGAGCGGCAGGTAGGCGGCTCCGCAGCGCAGGATGCCGAGGAAGGTCACGACCAGGTCGACGGACCGGTCCTGGGGGACCGCGACCAGATCGCCCCGGCGCACTCCGCGCCGCGCCAGCTCCGCGGCGAGCCACCCGGCCCGCTCCCAGAGCTCGCCGTACGACAGCCCGTACCCTCCTGCCGGATCCCGCACGGCACAGTCGCCGCTCCGCTCCTCGACCTGTTGTGCCACCACGTCGTGCACGCCGGAAACTGCCATCACAGCCCGTCCTCATTCCCGCATCGGACTTGTGGACCTCGAAGGACCGAAGTGTGCAAGGCGCTGTCCGCCCTGACGGCGTCAAGGCCCCCAGCCGTGGTCGGCGAGCACCTTGGTCTCGGCGGCTCCGAATCCGCCCTGCCCCGCACCCGACTGCGACGGAATGACGAACAGAGAAGCACCGGATATGGCCACGACGACCGCGGCAAAGCACTGTAAAAACGCCGTGTTCATGTGCCGTTCCCTCCTAGTCAACAGATATGTCGATAAGACGGTTCGCCCGACTCCTGATCTTGCTGAATTTCCGGAAACCACCGCAACGGATTTAGCCTGCACATCCATGCATCGCATGATGACGCGGGGCCCATATTCCCGATATACCTAGACATCACCCCCCGCATTTCAGGCAATTGATCTACGATGTCTCCGCACGGAGGCCGAGCATCCGGAAATCAGACTTCAGGAGGTTCACTATGGCACTTTTCAGCCATCCCTTGACCGAAAACGCGGACTTGCGCCCGCTCGAGCCCTGGCAGGCGGAAGAATTCTGCACCTATGTGGACCGGGTGCGCTCCCACCTGGCGCCCTGGCTGCCCTGGGCCCATACCGTCACCGACTCCGAATCATCACGGCAATTTCTCCAGCGGTACGCAGACCAACAGGCCGGGGACGGTGGCCGGATATTCGGAATCTGGTCGGACGGAGAACTGGTGGGCGGCGCCCTGTTCCGGATCTTCGACACCCGGTCCGGGGTGTGCGAACTCGGCGTCTGGCTCTCCCCCGAGGCACAGGGAAGGGGACTGGTGACCCGTGCGGCCCGCCACCTCGTCGACTGGGCCCTGAAGGAGCGGGGGATGGCCCGCGTGGAATGGCGGGTCACCCCCGCGAACATCCGGAGCGTCGCCGTCGCCAAGCGCCTGGGAATGCGCCACGAGGGCACCCTCCGAGAGGTCTTCCCCTTCAACGGGGTCCGTCAGGACCTGGAGATCTGGGCACTTCTCGCCGGTGATCCGGCGGATCGTCGGCCCACGGACTGACCGTCGGGGCCTCGGTATCCACCTCTGCGCCCCGCCGCCCCGGCCCTCACTGTCCGGGACGGCGGCGTCCGGTCCAGAATGCGGGGCATGGAACCCACCATGGAACCCGCACAGGACGGCTCCCTGCTCACACACATCGGCGAACCGGACGGCGTGGCCCCGGGAACGGGCTACACCCACGTGGTCATGGGGACCGGCCGGCTGATCGCCGTGTCGGGGCAGGTCTCGTTCGACGCCGACGGAAAGCTGGTCGGAGAAGGTGACCCCGCCGCGCAGGCCCGGCAGGTCTTCGGCAATCTCCACCGCTGCCTCGCCTCGGCAGGCGCCGGTTTCGAGAACGTCGTCAAACTCACCTACTACGTGACCGACGTGTCCTTCCTGCCCGCCGTGCGGGAGGTCCGGGACCAGTACGTCGACGTGGAGCGTCCCCCTGCCAGCACCGCGGTTCAGGTGGCCGCCCTCTTCCGGCCCGAACTGCTGCTGGAGGTGGAGGCGTTGGCACTCGTCCCGGCGTAGGCGACCGCCCCGGGCGCGCCGGCCGTCCCGCGTCGAGCGGTAGGCGGGCGGGGGCCGGGACGCCGGTCGGTGCGGAATGGCTGCGGCGCAGGTCAGCGCCCTGTGCCGACCGGCGCCTCGACCGGCTCCTCGACCGGCGCCTCGGTCGGCTCCTCGACCGGCGCCGCGCCCGGAGTCCGCGGGGCAGGAGCGGACTCCGGGCGTCGTCTCATCGGCCCTGCTGCTTGAGGAGCGCGTCCAGGCGCGGGTAGACGGCGCGGACGTTGTGCTCCTGGATCTCGGCGACCTCGGCGGTGGACAGGCCGGCGGCCTCGACGTAGCGTCGCGTGTCGTCGAAGTGGTGGCCCGAGCACGGGTCGATGTCCCGGACGGCGCCGATCATCTCGGAGGCGAAGAGGATGTTGCGCCGGGGCACCACGTCCAGCAGCAGGTCGATGCCGGGCTGGTGGTACACGCAGGTGTCGAAGAAGACGTTGCCCAGGACGTGCTCCTCCAGCTCGGGCTTCTTCAGCGCCATCGCCAGACCGCGGAAACGCCCCCAGTGGTAGGGCACCGCGCCGCCGCCGTGCGGGATCACGAGGCGCAGGGTCGGGAAGTCCGCGAACAGGTCGCCCTGGATCAGCTGCATGAACACGGTGGTGTCGGCGTTGAGGTAGTGCGCGCCCGTGGTGTGGAAGGCCGGGTTCACGCTCGTGCTGACGTGCACCATGGCCGGGAGGTCGTACTCGACCAGCTTCTCGTAGAGGGGGTACCACGAGCGGTCGGTCAGCGGGGGCGCCGTCCAGTGGCCGCCGGAGGGATCGGGGTTGAGGTTGACGGCGACCGCACCGTACTCCTCGACGCACCGGGTCAGCTCCGGGACGCAGGTGGCCGGGTCGACACCCGGGGACTGCGGGAGCATGGCCGCCATGGCGAAACGCTCGGGGTAGAGCCGGGCGACCCGGGCGCACAGCTCGTTGCAGAGGGAGGCCCACCGGGAGGAGGTCGCGAAGTCCCCGACGTGGTGGGCCATGAAGGAGGCGCGCGGGGAGAAGACCGTGACGTCGATGCCCCGCTCGTCCATCATGCGTAGCTGGTTCGGCTCGATGCTCTGCCGCAGATCGTCGTCGCTGATGCGCAGATCCGCGGGGTCGGGAGCCTCCGCGGGACGGCCGAGCGCGGCGATCTGCCGGTCGCGCCAGGCGCCGAGCGCGGCCGGCGCGGTGGTGAAGTGACCGTGACAGTCGATGATCATTAAGCTGCTCCTCGCTACAGAGGTCGGGCTGCCGGGCTCGGTACAGCCTGGACTGCGGCCATGACGCCGGTCGTCGGCACGCGCGGCGTGTCGTCCGGCTCCCTGGCGGCTGCGACAGCAGCATAATCCGCAACATAATTGTTGACAATTATGCTGACATCCTCGGTGTCGCCCTGGTCCGGGCCCCGGGACGGGCCGGAGTGCTGCAGCGACGACGCCCCGGTCGGCGGCCGGTCCGGCGGCCGAGCGGTCCGGCAGGGTCCACCCTCCCGTACTTCCCCCGCACCTTCAGGACGGGGCGCGGTATGAGGTGGCGCGTCGGCCGGTCCGGCTCCGGCAGGACGCTCGACACCTCTCGACACCTAGGGAGGGGCCACCGTCGCCGGGCAGGCGGTCCTCGTCACCAGGAAGGGTGGCGGCCTGGCGACGGTTGCGGCTCTCGACCGATCCGGCAGGAGGTCTCAGCCCTCCGGCCGGTCTCCGGCGCGGGCCGCATCATGAGGGGCCGTTCCCTCCGACGCACCCCGCACCGCCATGGCGAGCCCGCTCGCCCACGCGAGGCGGACGGATCGGAAGTCGTGACGTCCTTCCAGGTCGGCCAGCAACCGTCGCACGGAGGCCTCATGGGCCTCCGGCCACCCCGGCTGCGGGAGCAGGTCGTCGATCAGGTAGGTCCCGCCGGGCGCCACGAGGTCCAAGGCTCGTTCGAGGTGGGTGAACTTGCCGGGCCACGTGTCCGCGAACACCAGGTCGAAGGGCTCTCCGTCATACTTCTCCAGCCACTCCCCGCCGTCCGCGGCCACGAAGGTCACCCTCGGGTCGGACCCCAACCGCCGCCGGGCCAACGCCTGCACACCAGGGTCGAGTTCGACCGTGACGAGACGAGAGGCTCCGTCCATCCCGCTCAGGAGCCAGGCGGTGCCTTCGCCCACACCGGTGCCGAGTTCCAGGATGCGGCCGCCCGGCCGGGCGGCCGCGAGCACGGCCAGCAAGCTGCCGGTCCGCTCCTCGCACGACATGGTGAAACCGGCCTCTCGCGCCGCAACGCGCAGCGCGGGCAGGGAAGTCGGCAGCGTGTTCGGTGTGTCGTCCATCCAGGGATGGTGCACGCGCCACGCTTGTCCGTGCAACGTCGTTCGTCGCGCCTCGGGGGCGGGTGCCGGCGGGGCGGTTGCCGAGCAAGCGTGCGGCCCTCACGCCGTCGGGCCGCGCCCCCGGTCCCGCAGGACCGCCACGCCCACCGCCGCCGACAGCGCCAGTCCCGCCGACACCGCCAACGCCACGTCCGCGCCCCGTGCCGCGCTCCCGGCCGACGCGGTGAGCGCGATCGTCAGGGCCACGCCGGCGCACGAACCGATGTAGCGGAAGGTCTGCTGCGCACCCGAGCCCATCGCGGCCCGGGTCATCGGCACCGACTCCACGGCGAGCAGCGGCAGAGCGGCGTTCAGCAGACCGCTCCCCATGCCCGCCACGACCAGGCCGGGCAGCAGCCGGGGCCAGGAGCCGGCCCCGACCGCGCCCAGCATCACCAGCACCCCGGCCGCGTGCAGGACGAAGCCGAGCGCCAGCTGGTGGCGGTGCGCGACGCGGTCACCGAGGTGACGGGTCAGCAGGGCCGTCACGAAGGAGACACCGGACCAGAGGAGGAAAAGCCATGCCGTGCCCATCGGTGACACCCCCGTCGCCTGCTGGATCAGCGCCGGCAGGAAGCTGAACAGGCCGATCACCGCGAGCCCGGTGAACAGACCACCCGCGGAGGAGGCCAGGAAGAGCGGGCGGCGCAGCAGGGTCAGGTCGATCATCGGGGTCGCGGCGCGGCGTTCCACCAGCACGAACACGGCCGTCAGCCCGACCGCCGCCGCCAGCAGCAGGACGACGGGGGTCCGCAGCCAGCCGCCCCGCCCCAGGGTCAGCGCCGCCACCAGCGCGATCAGCGCCGCTCCGAAGGCCGCGGCACCGGCGAGATCCGGCCGCCCGGCACGTGGGGAGCGCGACTCCGCGAGGCCCCGCACCCCGAGGAGCGCCACGATCAGCGCGACGACGCCCAGGACCCCGTACGACAGGCGCCAGGAGGGCATCGCCCCGGAGAGCAGCGGGCCCACCGCGCCGCCGCCGCTGACGGATGCGCCCCACACTCCGGTGGCGTGCATCCGTGCGCGCGGGGTGGGGAAGGCGTGGACGATCAGGCCCAGGCCGCTGGCGAGGAGCGCCGCGCTCGCCGCGCCCTGCGCGACACGGGCGAGCGTGAACAGCCAGGTCGACGTCGCGCATCCGCCGAGGGCGGTGGTGAGACCGAGGACGAAGGTGCCGGAGACGAAGATCCGACGGCGGCCGTGATCGTCGGCGAGGCTCCCCGCGACCAGCAGCAGGGCGGCCAGGCCCAGCGGGGTGCCGTTCAGCAGCCATGCCTGCGCGGACAGCGGGGTGTGCAGGTCGGCGGCGGTCTCGGGGAGCGTGACCGTCGGCGCGGTGTACGTCATCAGGGCCACCGCGGTGGCGGCACTGGTCAGGGCGAGGGTGAGACCGGGGCGCGGGGGCGCGTCGGGGCGGGACCGGTCCTCCTTCGGTGCGGCGGTGCCGCCGGGAGCGAGCGAGGAGCAGCTCCCCGTCTTCCCCTCGACGTCGGTGCCGGTAGCTGTGTCGTTCACGGGTGTCCGTCCTTCCGGGCCGCGGCTGGACCGCGGACACGATCGAGGAACGCCTCACTGGGCAGGTCAGTTCACTGACTGAACCGATCAGGACTGAGGCTAGCACCCTAGGTTCATTCACTGAATCGACGCACAGGAATTGGTTACAGTGGTCTGCATGACACTGGGCAAGGACTACGCGAAGCAGGAGTGCTCGATCGCCCGCGCGCTGGAGGTCGTCGGCGAGCGGTGGACGCTGCTGGTGGTGCGCGACGCGCTCTACGGCGTCCGGCGCTACAACGACTTCCTCGTCCACCTCGGCATCCCGCGCGCCGTCCTGGCCAACCGCCTCCAGACGCTCACCGCCGAGGGAATCCTCGACAAGCGCCGCTACCAGGAGTCGCCGCCCAGGGACGAGTACGTCGTCACCGACCGCGGCATCGCCCTGTGGCCCGCCCTGCGCGCCCTGTCGATGTGGGGGCGCGACAACTACGACCTCGTACCCCTGCGGATCTTCCGGCACGCCGACTGCGGCACCGAGCTGGGTCCGTACGGCGAATGCCCCGCCTGTGCGACCGTCGTGGCCGTGGCGGACGTCGAGATGCTGCCGGGCCCCGGGCTTGATCCCGACCCTGCGGACCCGGTCAGCCGGGCGCTGTTGCGGCCGAAGCGGCTGCTGCAACCGGTGGTCACCGACACCGTCACGGCGGGGTCCGAGTAAGAGGAACACCGACGGTCCGTACGAGCCGGTGGTCCGTGCGGGCCGACGGTCCGTACGAGCCGGTGCTCCGTGCGGGCCGACGGTCCGTACGAGCCGGTGCTCCGTGCGGGCCGACGTTCCGTACGAGCCGGTGCTCCGTGCGGGCCGACGGTCCGTACGAGCCGGTGGTCCGTGCGGGCCGACGGTGGCCGCCGTGCGGCACCGGGGTGTGCGGCACCGGGGACCGACTCGGTCACGGGAGACGCCGAGCCATAGGATCTGGGCTGCCGGGACGGCAGTGCCTCGCGCACGGGTGCGCCTGCCCACACGGCTGTCCGGGCACGACGGGCGAGGGCGCCACCGCTGGTGTCCTCCCGGAGGGAGCGGGGATGGCGGAGAGTCCGGCAGCGGGGCGCAAGGACGGTCCGACGGCGCCCCAACTGCGCCTGGACGAGCTGCTGGAGGGTCTCCAGGCGCAGGTGGCGCAGGTGCGCGCGACCCGGGACCGGGTGCACACACTGCTGGACGCGGTCCTCACCATCGGCTCCGATCTGGACCTCGACGTGGTGCTGCGGCGGATCACCGAATCCGCGGTGGCCCTGGTCGACGCCGAGTACGGGGCGCTGGGGGTGCTGGGCGACGAAGGGCGGATCAAGCAGTTCATCGTGGTCGGCATGGACGAGGGGACGATCGGGGCGATCGGCCCCTACCCCGAGGGCCACGGCATCCTGGGGCTGCTGATCAGGGAGCCGCAGCCGCTGCGCCTCGCCGACCTCGGTACGCACCCCGCCTCGGTGGGCTTCCCCGAGGGGCATCCGCCGATGACCACGTTCCTGGGAACACCGGTGCGCGTGCGCGACCGTGTCTTCGGCAACCTGTACCTGACCGACAAGCGCGACGGGGCGCAGTTCGACGACGAGGACGAGGCGGTGCTGCGCACGCTCGCCGCAGCGGCCGGCGTGGCCATCGACAACGCCCGCCTGTACGAGGACTCGCGACGCCGGGAGCAGTGGCTGGCGGCGAGCAGCGACCTGACCCGCAGTCTGCTCTCGGGCACCGATCCGGGCCAGGTGCTGCACCAGGTCGCCGCCACCGTACGGGCCCTGGCCGGGGCCGATCTGGTGACCGTGGCGGTGCCCCTGGACGGCGGTGACGACGATCTCGTGATCGAGGCGGCCGACGGGGAGGGCTCCGAGCGGGTGTGCGGGCTGGTGCTGCCGCCCGCCACCCTGGCCGCGCAGGTCTACCGCTCCAACGAGCGGATCGCCAGCGGCGCCCTGTCGGAGGAGCCTCAGGAGGGCGGCGGCTCGGCGGGAGAGATCGATCTGGGGCCGGGGTTCCTGCTTCCGCTGGGCGGCCAGGAGCACGCCCGCGGAGTGCTCCAGGTCGCCGGCCTGCCCGGCCGGCAGGAGTTCTCCGACGCCACCATGGCCATGATCAGCGGATTCGCCGATCAGGCCGCGCTCGCCCTGGAGATCGCCGAGCACCGGCGCGAGGCCGAGCAGCTCATGGTCCTCTCCGACCGCGACCGTATCGCCCGTGACCTGCACGACCTGGCCATCCAGCGGCTGTTCGCCTCCGGGCTGACCCTCAACTCGGTCCTCGGCCGGATCGCCGACCGGCCCGAGGTGGCCGAGCGTGTCCAGCGGGTGGTCGACGACCTCGACGACACCATCAAGACGGTGCGCGGCACGATCTACGCGCTGTGCCAGCGGGACCGTCCCGGCGGGCGGGGCGAGCTGCGGGCGAGGCTGCTGGCCGAGACCGACCGGGCCGCCGGCGCGCTGGGCTTCACCCCCGCCCTGCGGATGACCGGCCTGCTGGACACCGTCGTACCCGCCGAGCACGGCGAGCACCTGCTGGCGGTGTTGCGCGAGACCCTGTCGAACGCCGCCCGGCACGCGCACGCCACCTGGATCGAGGTCACCGCCGCGACCGACGGCAGTCGGCTCCGGCTGCGCGTCGCGGACGACGGAACCGGTGTCGACCCCGCCGTCACCCGCCGCAGCGGCCTCGACAACTGCCGCCGACGCGCCACCGACCTCGGCGGCAGCTTCACCCTCCGGCCGAACGCGCCCGCCGGCACCGTCGTGGAGTGGACGGTGCCCCTTCCGCACGGTCGGCGGCCCGAGCCCGGCTTCACGACGGACGTCAGCGTCGTTCCGACGTGACGGGGCAGCCGCCTTCCGGGCGGTGAGGACATCGGTACCGACCGCGTTCCGGCCGGTGAGGACATCGGTGCCGACCCCGGGTTCCGGCCCATGGGGACATCGGTACCGACCGCCCTCCGGCCGGGAACGGCGTCGGTGCCCGGCCGGTACAGCCTCGTGGGGGCCGCATTCGGCTGTTCGGCCAATGAAAAGGGATGCCGTGCCGGGCGTCGCGGGCGTCGAAGGTATTCGACCTGTGATCATGAAGCGTTCAGGGAAAGTGACCGACGCGGAGCTTCAGGTAGCGGGGGCGGATGTGCCACCGCCGTGGGGCGCTCGCGGGAACGCGCGGTAGGTGATGTGGTGGACTGGTTGACCTCGCTGCCGGCGGTGGTGCTGGTTGTGGGCGGACTCCTGCTCGCCTTGCTGGTCGCGGCCGTGGCGCGGGTCGGCGTCCGGGCCCTCGTACCGGTCGGGGAACGGGATCGGGTGCCGCAGATCGCCACGCCCCTGATGCCGACACTCGGCGCTGCCTTCGCGATCTTCGCGGCACTCTCACTGGCCAGCGAGGCCGGCTACCTGCGCGCGGCCGAGGGGTTGGTGAGCGACGAGTCGGCCGCTGCCTCCCGCCTGGCATGGGCGGCGACAAGTCCGCGGGTCCGGTCGGAGCCGATCCACGCGGCACTGCTGGACTACTTGAAGACCACGCGTGTCAAGGAGTGGGAGGGTGCAGCAGCGTCGTCCGGTGCCGACCCGGCCACCGCACGCGCGATCGCACGGCTGGAACGGACCGTGCGCGCCGAGGCGGCCCGGCCCGATGTGGGAACCCCGACAGGCACGGAACTGGTGGTTTCCCTGGACGGTGTCACCAGTAGTCGTCGCGCCCGTGTCGCGGCCGCCTCGCGCGATGTTCCCGCGCTCTACGTCGTCACGCTCGTGGTCAGCGGACTGGCCTTGATCGTGAACTCCGGTGCACTGGTCTTCCGCAGCAGCCTGCGAACGTCCCTGCTCATCGTGGGTGTGGCGAGTGTGGTCGGGCTGAGCCTGGCGTTGCTCTTCGCGCTCAGCGCGCCCTGGAGCGGACCGCTCGTCGTCAGTGGGCATCCACTCGACGCCACCATCGAGGACCTGAAGTCCGGCTTCTTCCACGGCGGGTCGTAGGAGGCGGCCGCGATCGGTCCGCCGACGACTGATCACCGGCTGCCGTGACCTGCGGACATCACCGAGGCGGCAGGCTCACTGAGGTCGCCGGCCGAGGAGGCAGAACTCGTTGCCTTCGGGGTCGGCCAGGACGACCCACGACTGATCACCCTGGCCGATGTCGACATGCCGCGCGCCGAGAGCCACCAGGCGGGCCACCTCGGCGTCCTGGTCGTCGGGAACGAAGTCGAGATGCAGTCGGCTCTTGGCCTTCTTGGGCTCGTCGAGCCGGACGAACTCCATCCCCGGCAGTCGATCCGGCGCCGGGCGGATCGCGAACTCCACGTCGGAGGAGTGAACCACCACCCAGCCGAGGGCCTCGGCCCACCACTGTCCCAAGGCCACCGGATCAGCCGAGTGGACGACGACATGTCTCCATTCCAAGGTCATCCGGCGAGTCTAAGGAGCCTCCGGCGGATCATGCCAGCCCCCGCGAGGCCCGTCCGGCACCGCGGACTCGCATCGTCCGTCGTTGCCGTCCGCTCGTCCTCACGCGGTGGTGTCCGCGGCGCGCTGCTCGGGCCGGCGGCCGCCGCGCCGTTCGGGCCGGCCGCCCTCGGCCGCGGCGCGGACGCCGGTGAGGGTGTGGACCAGCGCCACGGCGGCCACCACCGCGAGAAGGACGAGACCGACCGCGTACGAGCCGTACTCGCCGTACAGGGAGCCCATCACCAGCGGCGGCAGGAAGCCGCCCAGGCCGCCCGCGGCGCCGACCACTCCGGTCACCGAGCCGACCCGGTCGGCCGGGGTCAACAGGGCCACCAGGGCGAAGACCGCTCCGCTGCCCGCGCCCAGCGCGGCGGCCATGGCCAGGAAGGCGAGGGTGCCCACCGGGGCCGGCGCCGGGGTGAACGACTGGACCACCGCCGCGGCCACGACGACGGCGAGCGAGCCGGCCAGCACCCGGACAGGACCGGTACGGTCCGACAGCCAACCGCCGGCCGGACGCATCGCCACCGCCAGCAGGACGAACCCGGCCATCCGGTTCGCGGCGTCCGCCTGGCTCAGGCCGTAGCCGGTCCTGAGGCAGGTGGGCAGGTAGACGGAGAAGGCGACGTAACCGCCGAACGCGACCGCGTACAGCGAGGCAGGGGCCATGGGGCCCCGCCGGTGGACGGACGGTCCTCGGGTACGGGCCCGGACGTCCCTCCGCCCGGCCCGCGCACGGCCCACGCCCGGCCCGCGCACGGCACGGCCTTCGGGGCCCCCGCGAGTCGGCGGCGGCCGCCGTCCGCGCGGGGTGAGGGGGTAGGGCCGGTCGGCCCTACCCCCTCACCCCGGCCGCTGGGACGCTGGACCGATGTTCCAGAACGACGCCTTCGGTCCACTCGACCGACAGGAGTGCCTGCGCCTGCTCGCCGAGGTGCCGGTCGGCCGCGTGGTCTACACCCGGCAGGCACTGCCCGCGGTCCTTCCCGTCAACTTCTCCCTGGACACGGACGCCTCCGTCCTGCTGAGCACCTCACCCGGCTCCGACCTCGTCCGTGCCGTGGACGGCGTCGTGGTCGCCTTCGAGGCGGACGCGTTCGACGCGGCGACCCGGTCCGGCTGGAGCGTGGTCGTCACCGGACGGGCCACCGTGGTGACCGATCCCGCCGAGCACGAACGGCTGTCACAGGCCGGGCCCGCGTCCTGGATGCCCCTGCACGGCACGGTGTTCGTACGGATCGAGTCCGAGATGGTCACCGGCCGCGAACTGAGGCGGACGCGCGGCACGCGGTGAGGCGCGGGGGCGGCAGCCGACCGGCCGGCGGATGCCGGCGCCGGCCGACGGGTCCCCGTTACGGAGCACCGGACCCGTTGTGGGGCCGGCCGACGGTACGGAGTCAGTCCGTCGGCTCGGTCCGTGCAGCGCTCCACGAGGAGGAGGCGGCCGGGTCCGGCCGCGTGGCGGGAGCCGGTACCTCCTCCGTCGACGCGCGGGGTGTGCGGACGCCCTCCGGACCGTGGCCGAAGCGGATCAGCAGCTGCGGGCAGCACCCCCGCCTCGATCCGGCCATCGCCGCCCGCAGGTCCGGCCACTCCATCGCCTGGTGGAGCATGGAGGTCCGCACTCCGCGCCGGGTCGCCGTGAGCAACAGGTGCTCCAGCGCCTGGCCCGCCCGCAGCCAGTCCTCCCGCCGGTCGTGAGACGTCCACAGCAGGGCCACCTGGGCGTGGCGTTCGAACCGCAGGGCGGGCAGCTGGGGGACGGGCAGACGGCCCGTGAAGTCCCGTACCGGCATCCGTCCGGACGCGTCCCGGGGGCCCAGGGCGGTGAGGGGTATGCCGTAGGGGGCGTCCGTTCCGGGAGCGGTGAGCCAGGCGCATGCCTCGGTCACGCGGGCCGGATGGACGGCGTTGCGCGCTTCCGCCACCTGGGTCAGACGCAGCAGGCGCCGGGTCCCCGGGATGCCGGGCACGTCCAGGTGGGCGCCCTCGGCCCGGGCCGAGCCGGTCATCTCGGTCACGACCGGGTCGGGCACCGGGCGCCCGGTGAACGGCATCCGGCTCGTGTGGCGTCGCTCGATCGTCTCGTACAGCTCGCCCAGGGGCAGCCGCACGTCCGCGGTGGGCACGGCCAGTCGCACCGTGGCCAGCAGGTCCGGATCGCCGGTGGTCGGCAGCAGCCGGACGACGGGACGCCAGCCCAGGTGCGCGGCGGCCACCCGCAGGTTGAAGACGGCCGCTCCCACCGACAGGTGCTGGGCGCGCAGATGCGGATCGGCCATCGGCAGCTGCCGTCGCCGGTCGAGCCGGACCTCGATCGAGCGGCTCTCCGGATCCAGGCCGAACCGCCAGGGCTGGCTGTTGTGGATCGACGGCGCCGCCACCGCCGCGGCCAGCAGGGTCTGAACGGCTGTGGCGTCGACTTCCCGGGTCTGCATCACGGCTCCTCCACCAGGCTTCTTCTCCGCTCCGTCCACCCTGCGCCGGGTCTCCTCCCCCGGGGGAGGGTTGGCCGGCCCCACACCGGGGGGCCATAAGGCCTCTTCCGGCGACCGGGGGCCGAGGGGACCATGTGGCGGGGCAGGGCGGCCGGAGGGGCAGTGGCCGGGGCCGGGAAACGGAGTGGCCGTCTCCTCGGTCCGGCACGACTGGTACGCCGATCTGCCGATCGCCTCCCCGCAGGTCTTCGGCGACCAGACCGACGTGCCGGAGGAGGCGGACTGGTGGAACGCGGGCTATCTGTTCGCGCCTCCGGGCGCCTTCGTGCCGCCGACGCCCGCCGCGCCGAGCCGTGTGCCACCGGCCCTGGTCCCACCGACGTGTGCCCCACCCGCCCCGCCGAGCCGTACGGAAGGTCCTCGATGAACGCCCCGCTCCCGCCCTCGGCCGTCGCTCCGGCGGGCGGCGCCGATCTGCTCCTGTGGGTCGCGGTCCCGAGCGCCCCGGTCGGATACCTGGCCCGGCCGTACCTGGTCTACCGGCGGCGGGTCCGGCCGCCCGGTGCCGGCCGGACCCGGCCGGCACCGGGCTCGCGGGGGGCCGCATGAGCCGGGAACCCGCGCTCGCGCCGGACGCCGGCCGCTGGACGCCGGCACTGGAGCCGCCTGCCCCGCCCGGCGGCGCCGCATCCCGCCGGACGGGCCGGGCGGGAGCGGGCCGGGGGCGGGTGGGGCGCGCGGGCCGGGGGCGGGTGGGGCGCGCGGGCCGGGGGCGGGTGGGGCGCGCGGGCCGGGCGCGAACGCGCCCGAGGCGGGCGGGCCGGGCACGAGCGGGCCCGAAGCGGGCAGGCCGGGCAGGAGCACGCCCCCAGCGGGCAGGCCGCCTCGCCTCTGGCCCGCGGCGGGTCGCCGTGCGGCGTCGCGGTGTCAGTGGCCTTCCTGCCTGAACCGGTCCTGGGCCTGGGTGGCGATCACGGCGGCCTGGACGCGCCGCTCCACCCCGAGCTTGGCCAGCAGCCGGGAGATGTGGTTCTTCACCGTCTTCTCCGCCAGGTAGAGCCGGCGGCCGATCTGGCGGTTGGTCAGTCCCTCGCCGATCAGAGCCAGGATCTCCCGCTCCCGCGCGGTCAGGCCGGGCAGGGCGTCGGGTTCGGGTTCCGGCTCCTGGCCCTGGCGCAGGCGGGCCATCAGCCGGGCGGTGGCGCTGGGGTCGAGCAGGGACTGGCCGGCCGCCACCGTGCGCACGGCCGACACCAGGTCCGAGCCCCGGATCTGCTTGAGCACATAGCCGGACGCCCCCGCCATGATCGAGTCCAGCAGGGCCTCCTCGTCGTCGAACGAGGTCAGCATCAGACAGGCCAGCTCCGGCATGCGCGAGCGCAGCTCCCGGCACACGGTCACCCCGTCGCCGTCCGGCAGGCGCACGTCCAGCACCGCCACCTGGGGGCGCAGCGCCGGGACGCGGACGAGGGCCTGCTCGACCGTGCCCGCCTCCCCGACGACCGTGATGTCCGGCTCGTCGTCCAGCAGGTCGTGCACGCCGCGCCGTACCACCTCGTGGTCGTCCAGCAGGAAGACCCGGATCGGGTGGTCGGGTCCGGGCCGCTCACCGTCCGCCATCGAATGCTCCTTGTTCCGCGTTCCGCGCTGTCCGAGCTCCGCGTTCCGCGCTGTCCGATTCCCGCACCGGGTTCGGCCCACGGGGCACGACCGGTCCTTGCTCGCCTGTCACCGATCCTGCGTGATCCCGGGCCGCGGGGCCAGGGCCGGTCGGCCCTACCGCCCCCGCGGATTCCTGCTCCGCGGCGTCGGAGGACGTGATGCGCCGCCGCCGCACCGGCGCCGCCGCGACCGCCCGACCGGCCCCGGACACAGGAGGCGGGGTACCGGCACCGACGCGCCAGGGCGGTCGGCCGTCGGGACGACGGCGGCGGTGCGGTGGACGTTCACCGACGTGGGTCCGTGGGCGGCACGCCGGGCCCGGTCGGTGACGGTCCACCGATCGGGCCGGTGTGCCGCCCGCCTCCGTGCGTCATCGCCGCGATCGTCGCGGCGACCAGGCCCATGTAGCCGAACATCGGCTTGCGGGCGAAGACCGGGATGACCTCGGAGACGATGCCGAAGAACGGCAGGGCCAGGATGTACACCTCGGGATGGCCGAAGAACCAGAACAGGTGCTGCCACAGCAGTGCCCCGCCGTTGGCCGCGCCGAAGACATGGCTGCCAAACCTGTGGGCGCACTCCAGCGCGAACAGGGCCGCCGCCAGGACCGGGAAGACGATCAGGATCAGCAGCGTGGTCAGCAGGACGTTCCAGGTGAAGATCGGCAGGCGGAACATGGTCACGCCGGGGGCGCGCATGCAGACGATGGTGGTGATGAAGTTGACCGCGCCCAGGATCGAGCCGAAGCCGGAGAGCGCGACACCCATGATCCACAGGTCGGCGCCGAGGCCCGGTGAGTGGACGGCGTCGGAGAGCGGGGCGTACAGGAACCAGCCGAAGTCGGCGGCGCCGCCCGGGGTGAGGAAGCCGGCCGCGGCGATCGACGAGCCGAACAGGAAGAGCCAGTAGGCGAGCATGTTCAGCCGGGGGAAGGCGACGTCCGGGGCGCCGATCTGCAACGGCATGATCCAGTTGGCGAAGCCGGTGAACAGCGGCATGGCGAACATCAGCAGCATGATCGAGCCGTGCATCGTGAACGCCTGGTCGAACTGCTCGTTCGACATGATCTGCAAGCCGGGCCGGGCGAGTTCGGCGCGCATCATCAGGGCCATCACACCGCCGACGATGAAGAACACGAACGCGGTGACCAGGTACAGCGTCCCGATCTTCTTGTGATCGGTGGTCGTCAGCCACTCCACCCACGACGGCCGGTCCGCCGCCCGCGACGGCCGGTCCGCCGCCCGCACTGCCGGTCCGGCCTCCTCGCGGGGCGTGAGGCGCGTCGGCGTCTCGCCCGTGTGCTTCGCCTGGTCCGGTGGCGCTTCGTCCATGGGACGACGTCCTCCCCATCCGCTCATGCCGTTCACGGACCGGGAGGCGCCTCAGGTGCGGGGGACAGCGCGGCGCCTCCCGGCCGCCGCCACATGATCGTCTCTGGGACCCCCTGCCCTGACAGGGCCGAACGGCCCCCGCACCGGCCCCACGACGGGGCCCAACGGCCCTTGTCGGCCGAGGAGCGGCAGTCGGTGGCGCCGCGGGTCCGCCGGAGAGCTCTTGGTCCCGAGGTGGCGCCGGTCCGCCGCCCCGGCCGGTCGCCCCCGACCCGTGGAGGGACGGGCACCGCGGGGTCGCGCCCGGGTACCCTGCGGCCTGGTAGGTGCGCGTGAGGCACGGTGATCCGTACGGGGAGAGGGTGCGCGGGCGGTGGACGGCGAAGAGCTGGTCGCGGTGGGCAGTCTGGTGGTGGCGGCCATCGCCGCGGTGTTCGCCTGGTTGCAGGCGCGCTCCGCCCGGCAGGCTGTGCGGCGGGCGGAAGAGGCCGTCCGGGTCGCCGAGCGGGCGAACCTCCTCGCCGCGCAGGCGAACCGCCTCGCCGAGCACGCCAATCGCCAGGTCGCCGATCTGGAGAAGCGCAATCAACTCGGCCAGCTGCGCGCCGTGCTGCGCCAGGCCGCGGCCGACGCGTACTCGCCGGGGCTGAACCAGCTGCGCTGGGAGAGCGCCTACCGTACCGAGGTCCAGGCGTCGCTGGCCGGCCTGCACGCCCAGCTCCCGCTGTGTGCCGCCCTGTTGAACACGCCGCTGCCCGGCGCGCAGGCGCTCGCGCACGCCGTCCAGGAGACAGCGGCGGTCGCCGAGACCACCGAGGTGTCCGCCGCGTGACCACGATCCCCGGCATCCGTCCCGGCGGCGGCCCGGACTGGGGCGCGCCCGAACGCCGGTTCCGGTCCGAGCAGACGGCCCTCCGTGAACAGTTCGCCCCGCAGCGGGTACCGCTCCTCGCCCGGTCGTACGCCACCGACGTGCTGCTGCCGATCGTCCAGGACATGCGCGCCTCCGGTGCGGGCGGCCTGCTGTCGATCGTCGCGGAGGCCGGATCCGGCAAGACCGTCCTGCTCGGCCACCTGTTCCAGCTCCTGTGCGACAGCGACGGCGACGGCGACGGCGACCGCAACAGCCGCAGCGACAGCGACAGCGACAGCGACAGCGACAGCGACAGCGACAGCAACGCCCATAACAACGGCAACGGCATTGGCAACGGCAACGGCGAAGACCGCGCCGGCGGGGGGCCGGGCGGTGCGCTCGGGCCGCCGCCGCCCGGCCCCCCGCCGGCCCCCGCCGTCCTCGTCCGCTGCGACCAGGTCGTCCTCCCCGACGCGTCGCCGGCCCCGCCCGCGCCCCGCCCCGGCGAGCCGCTGCCTCCCATGTCCCCCACCGCACTCCTCGACCACGCCTTCGGAGCGGCGGCCGGGTCGGGGCTGCTCACGGCGGCCGTCCAGCAGTACGCGGGCGAGCACCCCGTGCTCCTCCTGGACACGCTGGACCTGCTGCTGTCGCCGCGCTGGAGCAAGCCGCTGGGCTCGTACCTCTCCGAACTCGTCGACATCGGCATCACCGTGGTGCTCACCTGCCGTCCACGGGACTACGAGGACCACGCGAACGGTCTGATCCCGGCCGTCCAGGGCAACGGGCGGATGGCGGTCCTCAAGGACGTGCCCGCCCTCGACGAGGACGAGATCGTCGACTTCACCCGGCAGTTCCTCGCCGACCGCGGCATCCCCCCGGCCGTCGGCGAGGAGGAGTTCGGCGGGCGTCTCGTCGCACTGTCCGCCGGCGGCGCGCACGTCCGGCTGCGGCGGCTGCTCAGCAGCCCGCTCCTCCTCGCCATGGTGTGCGAGGTCTTCGGGGAGACCGGCGGGCACGTCCCGCAGGACCTGACCACCAGCGGCCTGTACGCGAGGTACTGGGAGGAGAAGGTCTCGCGCACCCGGCTCACCGGGTCCCCCGACGCGTCGGACCAGCGGATCGAGGACAAGGAGACGCTCTGCCGCCGTATGGCGGCCTTCCTCTGGCACGCCTCCCGCACCCGCTCACGCTTCCACGACCGCGTCCCCGCGGCACGGCTGACCGGGAGCGCGGCGGGCACCGGCGCCGGCCGGATCCGGGCGGCGCTCAGGGAGCTGTGCGACGACGGGTTCCTGAACACGGTGGAGCGCGGCCAGGTCGTCGAGTTCCGCCACCAGACCCTCGCCGAGTACGCCGTGGCCCAGTGGCTGGTGGAACTCGACGACGAACGGAGCGCTTTCTACGACGAGCTGCGCGAGCGTCCCGCGGAGCGCGGCTTCGCGCTGCCCGTGCTCCGCCACCTGGTCGGCATGGAGGACACCCTTCACCAGCTCGACGACGTCTTCCCGCTGCTGCCCCTGGGCGACTTCGGCGTCTTCCGCAACACCGCGTTCGCCGTGGCGAACTGCGGCAACGACACCTATGTGACCGCGCTGGCGGCCGAGGCCACGAGCCGGATCGACCAACGGCTGCGCTCGCTGTGGGAAGCCCTGGAGACCGTCGCCGGACGGGGCCTCGCCGCCGCGCGGGCCGCCGCCCTGCAGGGGCTGCGCGAACTGCCGTACGTCCAGGTCGCGGAGGCGGGCGGTCTGTACGGGCTGCTGGCCGTCCGCCGTGGCGAGGGCGGGGAGGCCGTCGATCTCGCGGACGGTGTCCGTGCCGTGCACGGCCGGCGGGCGGACTGGCCGCCCCTCGGGACCACCGCCGCCCGGCAGCCCGACCAGGTGCTCCAGCTGATGCTGGACCCGGCGCTCGCGGTCGGCGCGCCGGTCTCCGCCGGGACCGTCCGCGCGGTCGAGGAGGACTTCGCGCAGGCCGGGCGCGCGACGCGGGAGGCGTTCGTCCGGCTCCTGCTCGCGCCCGGTACGCCCCCCGAGCACACCGCCGCGTTCCTGCGGTTCCTGTGGTCGCTGCCGGCGGAGGTCCACGTCCCGCGCGCGGCGGGAGCGGAGTTCGTCACCGGCGCGATGCTCGGCACGGGCCGCACGCCCGAGGCGGTGCTCGACGCGCTGATCACCGACCTCGACGGCTGCCCCGACGGCCGGCTCGCCCAGCACGCGGCGGTACGGCTCGTCGCCGCCCGTCCCGCGCTGCGCGACCGGCTGTGGCCCCACCTCGGCTCGACGGCCGGCTCGGCGGACGCCCGGCTGCGTGCCGCCAACGTGGTGGGCGATCTCTGCGCCGATCCGGCCGTCGCCTCGGACACGTTCGCCCGGCTGATCGCCATGGACGTCGGCCCCCGTACGGACGACGGCACGGGCACCGCCGGGCCGCCGGGTGCGGACGGCGCACCAGGGGACGACGGCGACGGAGCCGCCGTGCTCTACGGCATCGGCCAGCGGGTGCTTCCCTCCCTCGCCTCGCCGGACGAACGGGCCGAGCTGGGGCGGTGGCTGGCACGGCTCGCGCCGCCGACGCGCCGACGGGGCAGGGAGCCGGAACGCCGCCGGGGAGACGCGCCCGACCGCGACGCCCTGCGCGACCTGCCCCTGGACACGCTGGTGGAGGTCGCCGCCGACACGGCGCACGACGTCACGGCCCGGCTGGCGGCCGGGAGCCTGCGCGCCGCCTCGCAGCAGGGCACCCTGCTCACCGCCGGCCAGTGGCACACGCTCCTGGCCTCCCGCTGGTCCGGCACCCGCCGCTCGGCGATGACCCTGCTCGACACCCTGCTGCGCGCGCAGGACCCCGCCGCCGGCCTGGTCGCCCCCGCCCTCCTCAGCTGCGGCGGCGCCGACGCGACGCCGGGCGAACGGCAGACGCGCTACACGGCGCTGGACAGCTGGCTGCGCGGCTACCCCGAGGGGGCTCGGCCGTACCTCGGCACCCTGCGCGAGGTGCTGCGCGGGGCCGCCGAGAACGGCGGCTGCGCGGGCGAGCCCGCCAAGGCATGGGTGGCGCTCACCAGGACCTGCTTCGAGTCCGCCCTGAAACTCCCCGAGGAGCGGCGCGCGTTCGAGGCCCGCGCCGCGTTCGGGGTGTACGGCGCGGCGGCCTCGGCCGGCACGCTCCCCACCCGGGGGCCGGCCGCGGCCCTGGGCGTCAAACTGCTGGTACGCGCGGTGAACCACGGCGTCGTCACCCCGGAGGAGCTCGCCCGGCTGGCCCGTTCCTGGCGGTGCGGCGGGCAGTGCACCGCGGTCGGGGCGCTCGTCCAGACGGCGGGCGGGGGCGCCTGGAGCCCGCTGCTGCGCGCGCTCCTCGACGACGGTGTGTTGTGCCGTGACGCGGTGGCCGCCCTCGTGCGTCTGCGCGAGACCGACTGACCCCGGCCGCCCCGCGTCGCGGGAGCGAGGCCCGGGGGGACCACGCCCGGGACGCGGACGGACCACGCCCGGGACGCGGACGGCGGCGGGCGGTGCGGCGGCCGTGCACGGCGGCCCGCCGCACGGGCGAGGGCGCCGATCCGCCGGCCCGCCGGTCCGTCGATCAGCCCGTCAGGTGCCGTTGCAGCCAGTCCGCGGCGGCACGGCGGAACAGCCGCCGGTTGTCGGCGCGCTGGAAATCGTGCCCCTCGTTGAGCAGCGTGAGCAGTTCGGCGGTGCGGCCGTGTTCGCGTGCCGCCCGTACGAACTGCTCCGACTCCCGCGGCGGGACGTTGGTGTCGTGTTCCCCGTGGACGGCGAGCACCGGCACGCGCAGCGCGTCGACACGGCTCATCGGCGACAGGGAGTGCAGCAGTGCGCGGTCGCGTTCGGGGTGGCCGTACTTGTGGGCCGCCGACTGCGCGATCCATGGTTCGGTGCCCTCGAAGAACGTCGCGAAGTCGGACATGCCGCAGACCGCCACCCCGGTGCGGAACAGGTCGGGATGCCACACCAGGGAGGCGAACGTGAGGTAGCCGCCGTAGGAGCGGCCCATGACCGCCAGCCGGGACGGGTCGGCCGGGCCCGCCGCCACCGCGTGGGCGGCGCAGTCGGCCACGTCGTCCAGTGCCGCGAACCGGCCCGTGCCCAGGTCGGCGTCGACGAACGACCGCCCGTGGCCGGACGACCCGCGGACGTCGGGCGCGAAGATGTCCAGTCCTCGTCCCAGGATCTCGTGGTAGAGCGGGTTGAAGACCGGGCGTTCCTGTTCCTCGGGTCCGCCGTGCAGATGGATCACGCAGGGCGCCGGTTCGGCCGGCCCCCGTCCCGGCGCACGGTAGTACCAGCCGTGCAGGGGCAGTCCGTCGCGTGCGGTCGGGCGCAGCGGGAAGGGCCGCACGGGCGGGCGGCCCGGGGGAACGGCGTCCTCGTCCCGGGACGACCACGGGGTGCGCAGCAGTGACACGCCCTCGGGGAGCCACCAGACTCCGGGGCGGCGCTGCGATCCGGACAGGGCCAGTGCGAGCCGTCCGGTGCCGGCCGGCACGATCCGGGTGACCACCTCGTGGGGCAGGGGCACGGGTCGCGGCGGCCCGGTGAGCGGTTCGGTGAGCGGTTCGGTGAGCGGTTCGGCCGTGCCGGGCGGGTGCGTGTCGACGATCTCCAGGTCGCTCGCGCCCCGGACGTTCCAGGCCAGGACGGCGGCACGGCCGTCGTGGGCGAAGCCCAGCAACTCCAGGTCGCCGCCGTCCCGCTCGGCCGCGACGGACCGGCCGAGCGGACGGCCCTCGGGGTCGAGGCCGACCGCGAGCAGGGCCGCGAACTCCCGGTCGAGGTCGCTGCGCAGCCAGAGGACGTCCGCCCGGGGCGAGAACCGGCCGATCCACGGGTCGCCGTCGGCCACCGGCACGACCTGTGTCGTGGCGAGGTCGGAGGTGCGGATCACCACCGCCTCGCGCCGTCCGCGGGGTCCACGGCGCAGGAGCGCCAGCCGGCCGTCGCGGCTGAGGTCGCACACGCGCAGGGTCGCGGCGTCCGTCTCGGTGGCGAGGAGCACCGCGGCGGCCACCCCGTCGGGGTCGATCAGGTAGGCGGACAGACCGTCGCCGAAACCGGCCGTCGGGGCGGTCCGCGCGGCCGGCGGGTCCAGGGAGGCCGTGGCGCCGGGGGGCGCGGAGGGGGACGGCGTCCCGGGTCCCGTCCCGGGTCCCGTGCCGGTGAGGGGTGCGGCGCCGAGGAGCACGGCGTCGCCGCCGCGGCCGGACCAGCCGGCCGGCAGGCGGTCGGCGTACGCGCCGGACTCGGCCGGAACGCTTGCCGCGGTGTCCCCGGACCGGGGCGCGGGCAGGTCGGTCGGGACGGCGACGGTGACCGCGACGGCCGATCCGTCGTGCGCCCAGCAGCCCAGGTGGGCCGAGGTGCCCGGCTCGGCCCCGGCCAGGATGTGGCGGTCGGTGCCGTCGGGGCGCACGCACAGCACCCGGGTGTGCTCGCCGCCGCCGGGGGCCGTGGTGTACGCGATCCAGCGGCCGTCGGGCGACCAGGACACCTCACGGACGGGGTCCGGTTCCGAGTCGAGCAGCCGCACGTCGTCGCCGTCCACGGGCCCCGTCCACACCTGGGGCACACCGCCGCGGTCGCAGACGAAGGCCACCCGCGCCCCGCCGGGATCGGCCGAGGGGTACCAGCAGCCGTGGGCGGTGAGCCGCGTCGTGGCGTCGCGCGGGCCGGAGGCGTCCGGCAGGGGCACGCGGGCGGGGGCGGCGAAGGCGGTGGACGGGGTACGGCCGTCCGCGCCCGCCGGGGCCCGGCTCGGGCCCCCCGCCGGGCCGGCGGCGGGGGGCGGGCCGGCGGCGGCCGCGCGGGGAGCGGAGGACGGGCCGGCAGCGCCCGCGCGCGGGCCGCGCACGTCCCCGCCGCGCACGTCCCCGCCGCGCACGTCACCGCCGTACGCGTCCCTGTCGCGGGCATCCCCGCCGCGCACGTCACCGCCGTACGCGTCCCTGTCGTACGCGTCCCTGTCGCGGGCATCCCCGCCGCGCACGTCCCCGCCGTACGCGTCCCTGTCGTACGCGTCCCTGTCGTACGCGGCGCGTCCGTCGGTCATGTTCCGTGCGTCTGAAGCCATATCTCCAGCAAAGCCGCCTGCCACAGCGCGTTCGCTCCGCGCCGGGTGCGGTGTTCGTCGGGGGCCGCGAGGAGTTCGTCGAGGTAGGCGTCCCTGAAGAGCCCGCGCCGCCGCGCCTCGGGGGCGTTCAGCGCCTCCCGCACCCGGTCCAGGACGGGCCCGGCCATGTGGGTGATGGCCGGGACGGGGAAGTAGCCCTTGGGACGGTCGACCACCTGGTGGGGCAGCAGCTTGCGGCCGGCCTCCTTGACGACGCCCTTGCCGCCGTCGGCCAGCTTCAGCTCCGGCGGACAGGCGGCCGCCAGCTCCACCAGGTCGTGGTCCAGGAAGGGCACACGGGCTTCCAGGCCCCAGTCCATGGTCATGTTGTCGACCCGTTTCACCGGGTCGTCCACGAGCATGACGTGCGTGTCCAGCCGCAGCGCCGCGTCGAGCGAGGTCTCCGCGCCCGGCTCCGCCATGTGCGCGCGGACGAAACCGCCGGAGACGTCGTCCGGCAGCAGCATGTGCGGCTGGAGCATCCCGGCGAGGTCGGCGTGCGGCCGGTCGGCGTAGGTGTCGGTGTACCGGTCGGCCGCCCGGTCGCGGGAGGCCGAGGCCAGGCGGGGGTACCAGTGGTAGCCGGCGAACACCTCGTCGGCGCCCTGCCCGCTCTGGACGACCTTCACCTCCTTGGCCACCTGCTCGGCCAGCAGGTGGAACGCGACCACGTCGTGGCTGATCATCGGCTCGCTCATCGCCGCCACCGCGCCGTCCAGCGCCGCCGACACCCGCTGGGAGGGGACCTTCAGCTGGTGGTGGTCGGTGGCGAACTCCCGGGCCACCAGGTCGGAGTACGCGAACTCGTCGCCCTCCGCGCCGCCTTCCGACTCGAAGCCCACGCTGAACGTCGCCAGGTCCCGCTGCCCCTCCTCGGCCAGCAGGGCCACGATCAGGCTGGAGTCCAGACCGCCCGAGAGCAGGACGCCGACGGGCACGTCGGCGACCATCCGCCGGCGTACGGCGGTCCGCAGCGCCTCGAGCACCGCGTCCCGCCATTCGCTCGGGCCCATGCCCGCGTGCTCCGGGCGCCGGGTGTACGAGGGCTGCCAGTAGCGGTGATCGCGGTGGCTGCCGTCCGGTTCGACGACCCGTACGGTGGCGGGGGGCAGCTTGCGCACCCCGGCCAGCACGGTGCGGGGCGCGGCCACGGTCGCGTGCCAGCTGAGGTACTGGTGGACGGCCACCGGATCCAGCGAGGTGTCGACGTCGCCGCCCGCGAGCAGGGCCGGGAGCGACGAGGCGAACCGCAGCCGGCCGGGGGTCTGCGCCAGGTACAGCGGCTTGATGCCGAGCCGGTCGCGGGCCAGGACCAGCCGGCCGGTCCGGTGCTCGACGAGGGCGAAGGCGAACATGCCGTAGAAGCGGTCGACGCAGGCGGTGCCCCACTCCCGGTACGCCGTCAGCACGACCTCGGTGTCGGAGGTCGACCGGAAGCGGTGACCGAGGGACGTCAGCTCGTCACGGAGTTCCTGGTAGTTGTAGACGCATCCGTTGAAGACGCCGGTGACGGCCTGACGGGCATCGGTCATCGGCTGGGCCCCGGACTCGGACAGGTCGATGATCTTCAGTCGCCGGTGAGCCAGCGCGACGGCGCCCTGGGACCAGACGCCCTCGCCGTCAGGGCCACGGGCGGCGAGCCGGTCGCTCATGCGCTCCACGGCCGCGAGGTCGGGCCGCTCGCCGTCGAAGCGGATCTCCCCGCTCAGGCCGCACATCACGCACCACCTCCCCGGGGCGCGTCAGTGGTCCGGGGAGGTCCGACGTGCGCGGCACTCCCCGTCGGAGCCTGGTCCGGGCTGATGGCCATGGTGGTACGTCTCCTTCACAGTTGGGGGCGGTGGGTCGGTGGGGCGTGGGAGGTGGACTCGGGCGTGGCGCGCCGAGGTGGTGGGAACGGTGCCGGGCGGGCTCCGCCGGGGCGGCCGTCCGTGCGGGTTTCGCCGGGGCGGCCGGCCGTTCGTGCGGGGCGCGGGCGGGTTTCGGCGGGCGGCCGGCCGTTCGTGCGCGGGGTACGGGCGTCTCAACGGCCGGGCATCCTCACCGGCCGGCCGCCGGGGCTGCCTTCCGCGCCCAGCGGGCGGGAGGGGACGCGCCCGTTCGGGGGAGGAGCGGGCCGACGGCGCCTGCCGCTGTCGCCGCGGGTCTCGGCGATCGCCAGATCCGTGCAGGCCAGGAGGTCCTCGTCGGCGGCCGTGCGGCGCAGCCGGTGGGCGGCGCTGCCGTCGGACAGCGCCTTCTCCGTGAGCGCCTGGACGGTCTGCCAGTCCCCGGCGGCCTCGAGCGCCGGGCGCACCCGCGCCAGCAGGCCGCGGACGACGTGCGCCGCGGACGCCTCGTGGCGGGTGTCCGGGTCGACCAGGGTTCCTTCGAGGCCGGACCGGGCGGCCCGCCAGGCGGCTGCGCGCAACCACTCGTGCCGGCCCTCGCAGCGGGGTGCGCCGGGGCCTTCCAGGCGCTGCCCGGCGTCGGTCACCAGGGCACGGAAGAGTGCCGCGACGAGCACGACCGTCTCCGCGCGCGGGCAGGAGTCGCAGATGCGCAGTTCGAGTGTCCGCTGGTGCGCCGAGGGCCGGATGTCGTAGTAGATCATCCCGGTGTCGCTGATGACGCCCGAGTCGATGAGCTGCCGCACGGCCGCGTCGTACTCGGCGGCGTCGGCGAAGCATCCCACCGGCCCGGCGGTCGGCCAGCGCTGCCAGAGCATCGTCCGCCAGCTCGCGTAGCCGGTGTCGGCGCCCAGCCAGAACGGTGAGCTCGCCGACAGGGCGAGCAGGACGTGCAGCCACGGCGACACCTCGCACATGATCCGTACGGCGGTGTCGCGGTCGGGGACGTCCACGTGGACGTGGGCCCCGCAGATGAGCTGTTCGTCGGCGACCATCCGGTACTCGTCGACCATGTGGCGGTAGCGGAGACCGGCGGTGGGGTGGGTCGCCTCCGTCCGCGCGAGGGGCACCGTGCCCGCGGCCACGACGGCCAGTCCGTGGGCGGAGGCGGCGGCGTCCAGTTGCCGCCGGGTGCCGGTCAGGTCGCCGTACAGGCCGTCCAGGGTGGCGTGGACGCCGCTGTTGGACTCCACGGTCGTCTGCTGCAACTCGGTCGTGAAGGTCTGCGCGGGCAGTCCTTCCAGCACTGTGTCGGCGCGTGGCACCAGCAGGCCGGTCTCCACCTCCACGAGGTGGAACTCCTCCTCCACTCCGATGCGAACGGTCACAGCAACTCCTAGAGGTGACGGGCGGACGCTTCGCCGCCGTGCTCCGGCATCCGGTCCCGTCGGTGGTACGGGGCGGCGAGCTGTCCCTCCCGGAGTTCCCCTCTGGCCCAGGCCCAAGCATGGGGCGCTCTTCGGGGGCGCGGACGCCTCACATGAGCGTCGGCGGCGGTCGCGCCGGGCCGCATCGCCTCCGCCTGCGACCCTCTGCATAAGCTGCGCAAGTGCATGCATGTACATGTGTGCATGCGCCGCCCGCCCCGAGCCCGCCGACCGACGGACACCCCATGACAGACCGCGTCTCCCGTACCCCTCACCACCGAGCCGCCCGTGCTCCCGGGCCCTCGCGGGAACGCACCCTGGACACCTGCCGGAGCCTGTCGCCCCTGCTGCGGCTGCTGATCCTCACGCAGCTCGCCTTCAACATCGGGTTCTACGCGGTGCTGCCGTTCCTCGCGGAACATCTCGGCACCGGGATCGGCATGGCCGGGTGGCTGGTCGGTTTCGTCCTCGGCCTGCGGACCTTCAGCCAGCAGGGGATGTTCGTGGTCGGCGGCCGGCTCGTCGACCGGTACGGGGTGCGCCCGGTCGTCCTGGCGGGCTGCGGCCTGCGGATCGCCGGGTTCGCCTGGCTCGGGTACGCGCAGGCGACCTGGGCGGTGATCGGCGCGGTGCTCGTGATCGGCTTCGCCGCCGCCCTGTTCTCCCCCGCGGTGGAGTCCGAGGCCGCCCGTCAGGCGGTGGCGTGGGAGGCGGCGGGCAACGGACCGCGCACCCGGGTACTGGCCCTGTTCAGCGTGGCGGGCCAGGCCGGCGCGTTCGTCGGACCGCTGCTCGGCGCGCTGCTGCTCGCGGTGGACTTCCGCACCGCCTGCCTCGCCGGGGCCGGGGTCTTCGTCCTGGTCCTGGCCGGACACGCGCGGCTCATGCCGCGGCGCGTCCCCGGCCTTGACCGGTCACCGCGGCGGGGCGGCACGCGCGCCCTGCTGCGCAACCGCCGCTTCCTCGCCCTGTGCTGCGCCTACGGCAGCTACCTGCTCGCCTACAACCAGCTCTACCTGGCCCTGCCGGACGAGGTGCAGCGGGCGGCGGGCTCCCAGGCACCGCTGTCCTGGCTGTTCGCCCTCTCCTCCCTGCTCGTCGTCCTCGCCCAGCTGCCGGTCACCCGCTGGGCCGGCGACCGGCTCGGCCTGCGCCGCTCCCTGACCGCCGGGCTGCTGACGATCGCCGCCGGGTTCGCGCTCGTGGCCGCGGCCCGCCCGGCCGGCCGGACCGGCGCCGCCGGGCTGCTGCCCGCCGCGGGGTTCGTCGTGCTGCTCACCCTCGGTCAGATGCTGGTCGTCCCCGCCGCCCGCGCCTGGGTGCCCGACCTCGCCGAGGAGGGCAGGATCGGCCTCTACACCGGCGCGCTGTCCTCCGTCTCCGCACTGATCGTCCTCGTCGGCAGCGCGGCCACCGGCTCCCTGCTCGACCTGGGCCTCCCGCCCGCCGTCCCCTGGCTCGTCCTCGCCGCCGTCCCCGCGCTGGCGGTGGCGTCGGTGCCCCGGCGCGCACCGGAGGCCGGGCGGCCCGGGCGGCCCGGTGAGCCGGACACGGCACGCTGACCGCCCGCCCGGCGCCCCGACCGCACCCTGGACCGACCTCCTGCCGTCCCTCGAACCGCACCTTCAACCGAGCATTTGCCCGCCCTCGACCGCGCCTGAACCGAGCATCCGACGTGCCCTCGACCGCACCCTGAACCGAGCACCCGCCCCGCGCCGAGCGCACCCCCAGACCCGGACCGCACGCTGAAACCGAACACCCGCCCGGCGCCCCGACCGGGCGCGGGCGCGGGGCCGAGCTCCGCGCCCGCACGGACGCACCAGGAGCCGGAGCGCCGCCGGGCGCCCGGACAGAGCGGGTGCCGCCGGGCGCCCGGTCGGGGTGGATGCCCCCCGGGCGCCCCGGTCACATGGTCTTGAGCTTGATGTACCGGCGTACCTCCGGCAGTTCGGTCAGGGCGATCAGTACGGCTGCGGCGCCGACGGCGCCGACCACGGCGCGCACGACGCCGGCGGGGATGAAGATGCCTCTCTTCATGGCAGGGTTCACCTCCTCTCGGCCGCGTCGGCCAGGATGTCGGCCACCAGGGACTCGACGAAGGGCACGGAACGGGTCACGGCCTCGCGGACCGGTTCGCTGAGGCCGACGACGACGTCCACCTCGTCGCCGCGCATACGGACCTCGGGCTCGCAGCCGACGACGAGGACGCGGGGCAGCCGCCCGTCGCCCAGCCGCCGGGCGAGGCCGAGGACCTTGACCGGGTCCATGGCGTGGGCCTCGGCGGCGCCCGCGGCGGGGAGCGCGGCGAGGTCGGGCTCGATGACGCTGAGGGTGCCGGGCGGCTGCCCGTGCGGGGCGGCGTCCAGCAGGACGACGGTGTCGTAGCCGTCCAGCATGCGGTAGGCGAGGTCCATGCCGCGGATGCCGAAGTCGGCGACGTGGACGCCGTCGGGCAGGGCACGGCGGGCGAGGAGGGCGGCGGCCTCGGGGCCGAAGCCGTCGTCGGCCAGGAAGATGTTGCCGACGCCCGCGACGAGCACCCGATGGGCCGGCGGGGCGCCGTCGGTGCCGGGGAGGGGTTCGAGCTCGTCGGGGGCGAAGAAGAACCGGTGGCCGATCTGGCTCGCGGCGCCCAGGTCGCGGCCCGGGTCGCCCTCGAGGACGACGGCGACGTGCACCTGCCCTTCGAAGTCCTCCTCCACGGCGGCGACCTCGGCGATCCGGCCCGTCAGGGCGAGGTCCATGATGTCGGCGCGCCGGGACGGCCTGAGCCGCACACGGGTGCCCGGACGGTAGGAGGAGACGCCGTTCACCGCTCCCCCTCCGGGCCGGCCGCGCGGAACTCGCGGATCGTGCCGTGCAGGGCCATCAGGTCCTCGGTGCCGAGCCCGGCGCAGCGGTCGAGGATCTCGCGCGCCCGGGGGTCGCAGGCCCGTGCCTCGGCGCGCTCCTCCTCGGTCAGGCTGAGCACGCTCAGCACGAGCAGCTGGTCGATCTCGGTCCCGTCGAACAGATCGCCCGGGCTCTCCGGCGCGACCCGCGGGAAGTCGTACAGGGTGACCGGCGAGGAGAGCACGGTGGCGGCCCGGCCGTCGCCCGTGTCGGTGCCGACCAGGACCGGCCAGGTGCCCTGGTTGCGGCAGGCGGCGGCGTGCTCGCGCAGGGCGGCGGGCGGGTCGAGGAGGGAGACGAAACGGCCGGTTCCGGCGTGCAGGACGGTGTGGGTGGAGACGAAGGCGTAGGGGGCGGTGGCCTCCCGCGCGTGCCGGGCCCCGGGGTCCGGCACCGGGCAGGGCGTGCTGTTGGCGATCCGCACCGTCAGCCGGTGCACCCCGTCGGCGACCGGCTCGGCCGTGACCTCGACGGTGCCGGTGAGGCGCCGCCGGCCGCGGACCAGCCGGGCGGTGCCGCCGGGCAGCTCCTCGGTGTCGGTGCCCTCGGGGACGTCGACGGCCGCGCGGGCGGGGGCGCCGGTCAGCACGACCTCCCGCTCGGTCGCCTCCTGCCAGCTCAGGTACCGCTCCCCCGCGACGGTCAGTTCGTCGACGGGACGACCGTCCCGCGTGACCGTGCGGTCCACCACCTGGAGGAACCGCACCCGGACGGTGAGGTCGTCGAGGGGGCCTTCGTGGAGGACCTGGGTGGTCATGGTGTCCGGTTCGCCGAGCGCGTCGGCGCAGGAGGCGGGGAAGACGCCGCCGAAGGTCCAGCGCTTGGCGTTCTTCAGCGCGGACCTGCGGTAGGGCCACAGCAGGTAGCCCTCGTACAGGCAGGTCCGGGTGATCTTCTCGACGTCGGAGAGGTCCGGGTGGTCGCGGTGGTCGGTGAGGGTCATGTGCTGGAGGTCCCCGAGTGGTGGTGGGCGGTGCCGTCGAGCAGGGCGCGCACGGCGTCGTCGGGCGTGGTGAGGACGTGCCGGGCGCGGTAGGCGTCGAGGCGGTCGTAGGTGGCGCGGGTCAGCCGCAGCCAGGGGCTGCCCGCGTGGTAGCGGTCGGTCAGGGAGTGCCAGAGGGCGGCGGGCAGGTCGTAGCGGGTGTCGCCGTCGGCCCAGGAGATGCGGGACGCCACGAGTCCGGGTCCGTCGGGCGTGCGGTGGAAGACGGTGCCGCTGAAGAGGAAGTCGAGGGGCACGTCGCCGTCGTCGCCGACCGCGCGCAGGTACTTGGTGACGGCCAGTTCGGTGTCGTAGGAGCACTCGACGGGGAGGTGGACCGTCGTGCGGTCGTCGAAGGCCGGGACGTGCACGGTGGTGCGGGCCCAGACGAGCGGGCGCATGCCGGCCGCCCACTGCTCAGGCTCCCCGAACAGCTCGCCGAGCGCCTCCCGTGCCTCGGGTCGGTAGCGGCGGCGGGCGACGTCGATGCGGACGACGGTGGTCAGGGCGACGGAGCCGACGGGCCGGCCGGCGGTCCGGGCGATCTCCAGGTCGAAGCGGAGGACGGGCAGCGCGGCGAAGCGCTCCTCCTCCGCCCCGGTGACGGTGAACGCCAGGACCGGGGCGGCGGGGGCGGACAGCGCGGGCGGCGCCGTCATGCGGGCGACAGGTTCGGCATGTCCCGGTCGACCGGGTTGCGGTGGCGGGCGTTGATGCCGGTGGAGCGGCGGGCCGTGGAGCGGTCGTCGCGGCGGTGCCCCGGCTGACGCTTGTACAGGCCCCGGTGGTTGCCGCGCCGTACGCCCGCGACGTGCGCGGGCTTGTCGGGCTCGACGTCGGGTGTGCCTACGGTGATGCCCATGACGCCTCCTGTGGGGTGAAGGGGGTGGGGTCGGTGGGGTCGGCCAGTGCTCGGAAGAAGTCCTCGACCCGCTGCCACACCTCGGGGCCGCCGTCCAGTCCCTTCCAGTGTGCGCGCACGACGGCGGCCAGGCGGTAGCAGTCGTCGAGCGGGACGAGCCAGTGTTCGCTCGCCCCGTGGCCCCGGTCGACCAGCAGGGCCCGTACGTCGGTGACGTGCTCGGGCAGGTCGGGATGGCAGGTCTCGACGTCCCGCCAGCTGTCCGGGGGGACGGGGGCCCGCAGGACGCCCAGCGGGCTCGGGTAGGCCGCGGTGACCTCCCCGCTCCCGCCCGAGCGGGTGAAGAAGGCGAGGGAGACGGGGACGCCCAGGCCCGCCCACGCCGCGTCGTCGATCCGGCAGCCGTCGAGCCGTCGCCGCTCCCGCGGCAGCAGCCGGTGGCCGCCGGCCGCGCCGGCGTCGTGGTCGAAGAGCACGGCGCAGGCGGGGCAGGCGCAGGAGACGGTGCCGGTGGCGGGCTGGAGGACGTGGCGGTGCGGGTGGCCGGGCGGCAGTGGCTGGGCGCACAGGTCGCACCGCTCCACGGCGTCCCGTCCGTCGGCCCGGGCCGCCTGCCGTGCCACCCGGCGCAGCCCGTTCATCCGCAGGCTCCCCCGCCGACCGGCGTACGGTCCCGGAACAGGGAGTCGACGGGGATCAGCGGTTCGGCCGGGCCGGCGGTCTCCACCCGGACGTCGTCGATCTCCGGGGCGCGGGCGGCCACGGCGTCGCGTAGCGCCTGCTCGGCCCCGGCCGCGCCGCATCCGCCGCCGGTCACCCTGACCCGCAGCGCCGTGCCGGTCAGCTCCAGGATCTCGGGCGGCTCGGGCAGCGCGGCGAGGGCCTGCCGGACCCGCGTCTCGACCGGGTCGGGGTGCAGGTCGTGCACGAGCAGCAGGTGGCCGACGAGTTCGTCGGCGGCGAGCCCCGCCAGCAGGTCCGGGTGGCCGGCCAGGTGGGCGGTGATCCGTCCCAGGCACTGTCCGTACAGTCCGACGAGCGTCTCGACGGTCTGCCCGGCCCGTGCCGCGGCCAGGCCGTCCGGCAGGGCGTCCAGGCCCGACAGCCGCTCCTCGGCGAGTGCCACCTGGCGGCGGGCGTGGGGGTCGTCCCAGGGTTCCCAGGACATCAACGGCCGCCCTGGTCCGCGAGGGTGCCGAAGGTCGGCGAGTGGGACTGGGTGAGGGTGCGGCCGCCGCCGAGGTACATGTGCACGCCGCAGGGCAGGCACGGGTCGAAGCTGCGGACGGTGCGCATGATGTCGATGCCCTTGAAGGTGTCCGGCCCGTTCTCCTCGAAGATCGGACAGCCCTGCACCGCGTCCTCGTACGGGCCGGGGGTGCCGTAGAAGTCACGCGGGCTGGCGTTCCACGGGGTCGGCGGGTACGGGTGGTAGTTGGCGATCTTGCCGTCGCGGATGACCAGGTGGTGGCTGAGGACGCCGCGGACCGCCTCGTGGAAGCCGACGCCGATGGCCTCCTTGGGGACCTTGAAGTCCTGGAAGGTCTTGGTGACGCCGGAGCGGACCTCGTTCAGGGCCTGGTCGACGAAGTGCAGGGCCATGGCCGCCGCGTAGGCGACGAAGTACATGCGGGCCCGGTTGCGCTCGATGGTGTTGGGGAACGGCGGGGGCGTCCACTCCAGCCGGACCTCGGCCGACGACGGTGTCTTCGGCAGGTCGATCTGCACGCTGTGGCCGGTGGAGCGCACGTACGGCGTGGCGACCTTCCCGGCGAGGGCGGTGGCCCACAGGCGGGCGATGGGGCCGCCGCCGGTGTCCAGGGCGAGGAAGTCGTTGGTGCGCTGGTCGAACCAGCGGGGGCTCATCACCCAGCTGTAGTTCCCGCCGTTCAGGTCGCGCTTCTGCGGGGCGGGCAGGGTGGTCTGGTTCCAGGGGTGCCGCTTGTCGACCGGGTTGCCGAGCGGGTCCTTGTCGACGAAGGTCTCCTCGCCCGTCCAGTCCTCGTAGTAGGAGCTGCCGAGCAGGATGCGCATGCCGAGGTTGATGTCGACCAGGTCCGTGGTGACGAGCTGGTTGTCGACCACGATGCCCGGGGTGACGAACATGCGGTTGCCCCACTCGTTCATCTTCTTGTAGCTGTAGTCGACGATCTCGGGGTCCTGGAAGGCGCCCCAGCAGCCGAGCAGTGTGCGGCGGCGGCCGACCTCCTCGTAGCCGGGCAGGGCCTCGTAGAAGAAGTCGAAGACGTCGTCGTTCATGGCGACGGCCCGCTTGACGAAGTCCAGGCAGCGGGTGAGGCGGACCAGGTAGTCGGTGAACAGCTGGGGGGTGGCGACCGTGCCCACACCGCCCGGGTAGAGCGTGGAGGGGTGCACGTGGCGCCCTTCCATGAGGCAGATCATCTCGCGGGTGAGCCGGCTCATGACCAGCGCCTCTTTGTACGTGGCCCCCTCGAAGGGGTTGTACGAGCGCATGATGTCGCCGATGGTGCGGTGCCCGTGCCGGTCGCCGCGCGGCGCGGGGGTGCGCTCGGCCCGCTCCCACACGCCCGGGTTGGTCTCCTTGACCATGCGTTCGCAGTAGTCGACGAAGACCATGTTGTCCTGGAAGATCGTGTGGTCGAACATGTACTCGGCGGCCTCGCCGAGGTTGACGATCCACTCGCCGAGCGGCGGGGTCTTCACGCCGTAGGCCATGTTCTGCGCGTACACCGAGCAGGTGGCGTGGTTGTCCCCGCAGATGCCGCAGATGCGGCTGGTGATGAAGTGCGCGTCGCGGGGGTCCTTGCCCTTCATGAAGACGCTGTAGCCGCGGAAGACCGAGGAGGTGCTCTTGCACTCCACGACCTCACGGGCATTGAAGTCGATCTTCGTGTAGATGCCCAGGTTGCCGACGATCCGGGTGATCGGATCGAACGCCACATCGGTGAGGGTGCGCTGCTGCGCCGGGGCGGCCTGGCTCGTCGTCACTCGACGGGTTCCTTTCACAGGAGGCGGAGCGGGAGGTGAGGGGTCACTTGCCGGGCCAGCGCGGCGCGAAGCCGGAGGTCAGCTCGCCGCGGTTGTGGCGCCACTTGGGCTCCTTGTTGACCGAGCGGTTGGTGATGGCGCGCAGCGTGCGCACCAGCGGACCGTAGGTGGAGGAGAGCACGCCGGAGGAGACGCTGCCGCCGGGCGGCTCGTCCATGAACGGCATGAACTTGTCGGGGAAGCCGGGCATCGTGCAGCCGATGCAGATGCCGCCGACGTTGGGGCAGCCGCCGATGCCGTCCATCCAGCCGCGCTTGGTGACGTTGCAGTTGACCACGGGGCCCCAGCAGCCGATCTTCACCTGGCACTTGGGCGAGTTGTAGTCCTTGGCGAAGTCGCCCTGCTCGTAGTAGGCGGCGCGGTCGCAGCCCTCGTGCACGGTCTTGCCGAACAGCCAGGTGGGCCGGAGCTGTTCGTCGAGCGGGATGGGCGGGGCCATGCCGGCGGCCTGGTAGAGCAGCCAGGTCACGGTCTCCATGAAGTTGTCGGGCTGGACGGGACAGCCGGGCACGTTGACGATCGGCAGCCCGCCGGCCGAGCGGAAGTCCCAGCCGAGGTAGTCGGCGAGGCCCATGCAGCCGGTGGGGTTGCCCGCCATGGCGTGGATGCCGCCGTACGTGGCGCAGGTGCCGACCGCGACGACGGCGAAGGCACCGGGGGCGAGCCGGTCGATCCAGGTGTTGAAGGTGATGGGGTCGCCCGTGCGCGGGTCGTTGCCCATCGAGGTCCAGTAACCGTCGCCGTTGATGCGCTCGTTGGGGACGGAGCCCTCGACGACGAGGACGTACGGGGCGCCCAGGGTGCCGTCGGCCGCCTGGTGGAAGGGGCGGGTGAAGTCGTCGGCGGTCTCGTAGGCGAGGACCTTGTTGTGCAGGTGGACCTTGGGCAGTCCGGGGATGGCGCCGAGGACGACGTCCTCGAGGCTGGGCAGCGAGGCTGCCGTGACCGAGATGGTGTCGCCGTCGCAGCTCATTCCTTCGGAGGTCCACAGGATGTGGACCTCTTCCACGGCCGCGGGGGCCTCGGTGTCGGTGCTCATGGGATCCCTTCCTGGCGGCGTCCCCCGCAGCAGGCTGACATACCGGACAATCAGCCACCATTCGGAAAGTCCGTTCGGAGGTGCTCCGGCGTCCCGTCCGGCCGCCGCTTGCGCACGAAGGCGGAGCGCAGGGCGTGGTAGGGCGCGCTGGGGTCGTCGAAGACGGCGCGCATGCGCTCCAGCTCGGCGGCGCGGTGGGCGCGCAGCGGGCGGACGGCCTCGTCGCGCTCCCGCGCGGCCTTCTTGGCGCCCAGCCGGGTGGAGAGCCCGGCGGAACGGGCCAGCCGGTCGGCCATCCGGGTGACCTCTGCGGTGAAGTCCCCCGGCCCGCACCCCAGGACCCGGTCGACCAGCCCGAGGGTGCGGGCCGCGTGGGCGCCGACCGGCAGGGCGTCCCGGGTGAGCCGCTCGGCGGCGGCCGGACCGACCCGGCGGGGCAGCGTGTAGGTCCAGTACTCGGATCCGTACAGGCCCATCAATCGGTAGTGCGGGTTGAGGACGGCGCCCTCGCGGCACCACACCTCGTCGGCGGCGAGGGCGAGCATGGCGCCGCCGGCGGCCGCGTTGCCGGGCAGGGCGGCGATCACCAGACGGTCGGTGGTGGTGAGGATCTCCTCCACCAGGTCGTCGATGGCCTCGATGTTGGCCAGCGACTCGGCGGCGGGGTCGGGGGCGGCCTCGATGACGTTCAGGTGGATGCCGTTGGAGAAGAAGTCCCTCCTCCCGCCGAGGACGACGACGTCGGTGGGGCGGGTGCGGGCGTGGCGGTAGGCGTCGAGGAGACGGCGGCACTGACCGGTGCTCATGGCTCCGCCGGGGAAGCGGAAGCGGAGGTGACCGACGGTGCCGTGTTCCTCGTAGGTGATGTCCTCGTGGCTTCCGCCTGCCGGGTTTCGGGTGCGGGACGTGGGGGGTTGCTCGCGCAGTTCCCCGCGCCCCTTTTCGGCCGCCGTCGGCAGCGAGGTGCCCAGCGCCGTGGTGGCCGGCAGTTTGAAGGTCGCCGATTCGCCGGGGCGTCGGCGGGGGCGCAGTTCCGGGATCCAGACCGCGCCGTCCGTGGTCGCCCGGCAGATCGCCCCGTGGCGGGTGGCCAGGAGCTCGCCCGGCGGGCCGGTGAGGCGGTGCTCGGGCCGGCCGCCGTGCAGGTACCACTCGCCGCCCAGAAAGGCGTCCAGCACCCCGGGCTGCGAGTCGGCGGCACGCAGCTTGCGCAGCACCGTGTCCGTGGGGTCGTGGTGCCAGTCGATACGGCGCTCCTCCTGGCGCAGGTACGGCTGCCAGGTGTGCTCGGGCGGCGTGAGCGGGGTGTACGTGCCGGAGGCGAAGCGTTCGACGGCGAGCAGGACCGCTCTCAGGGCGGCGTCGGCCAGTTCGCCCCGGTACAGGTCGCTCTTGCCGACGTCCGGCGGCACGCCGAAGCCGGCCGACGCCCACACCGGTCCCGCGTCCATCTCGGCCACCGCCTGGAGGACCGTCACACCCCAGCGTCCGCGGCCCTCCTGCACCGCCCGGTCCAGGGACGACGGGCCCCGGTCGCCGGGCGGCCCCGGATGGACGATCAGACAGCAGTACGCCGACCAGACCGCTTCCGGCACGGCGGTCGTCAGCATGGGGGCGATCACCAGGTCGGGCCCGTGGCGGCGCACGGCGGCGGTGAGTCGCTCGTCGTCCCCGAGGGCCAGCTCCACGGCGACGGGGTGCCCGCGGTCGCGCAGCTCCACGAAGACCCGCTGGGTGAGGCTGTTGAACGCGCTCGCAAGCAGCAGAATCCGCATCACCCGGCGATGCTCCCCCGACGACCCGCGCCCGGCGCGGTAGGCACGCCCCGGGCCGGGCGGGCTTGCGCCGCCCGGGGGAAAACACCCCCCGTCCGTCTCCGCGTGACCGGGCGGGGCCCCGGCCGTGCCTACCGTGCGGGGCATGCACGAGCTGTCGATCGCCGCTGCGGTGGTGGAGAACGCCGAGGGCGTGGCCCGCGACCACGGGGCGGCCGCGGTGACGGGCGTGACGCTGCGGATCGGCGAGCTGGCGGGGGTCGTCCCGGACGCCCTGCGCTTCTCCTTCTCGCTGGTCGCCGAGGGCACGGCGCTGGCCGGCGCCGAGCTGGTCATCGAGGAGGTGCCCGCGCGGGCCCGGTGCGGCGGCTGCGCGGCGCGGTTCGCGGTCGGCTCGCCCCCCGCGCTGTGGTGCCCGCACTGCGACACCGCCGCGGCCGAACTGCTGACCGGGCGGGAACTGGAACTGGCGGAGGTACGAATGGCAGGGAACCCGTGATGTGCCGCAGCGTCGAGGTACGGACGGCCGTACTGGCGAAGAACGACGGTCTGGCGGCCGAGCTCCGCGCCGACCTGGCGAGACGGCGGGTGACGGCCGTCAACCTGCTGTCCAGCCCCGGCAGCGGCAAGACCGCGCTGCTCGAACTGGTGCTGCGCCGGGCCCGCGAGCGGGGTGTGGCCGTGGCCGCCCTCACCGCCGACCTGGCCACCGAGAACGACGCCCGCCGTCTGGCCCGCTCCGGGGCACCGGTGAAGCAGGTGCTGACCGGCGGCCTGTGCCACCTGGAGGCCGCGCAGGTGCGCGGCCTGCTGGACGGCTGGCTCCCGCCCACCACGCGGCTGCTGTTCGTGGAGAACGTCGGGAACCTGGTCTGTCCCGCCTCCTACGACCTGGGCGAGACCCTGCGCGTGACGCTGATGTCGGTGACGGAGGGCGAGGACAAGCCGCTGAAGTATCCGACCGCCTTCGGCGCGGCCCAGCTGGTGGTGCTGACGAAGACGGACCTCGCCGACGCCGTGGGCTTCGACGACGCCGCTTTCCGGGCGGCCGTGGAGCGCGTCAATCCCGGGGTGGAGGTCCTGCCCACGTCGGCCCGGACCGGGCAGGGCGTCGACATCCTGCTCGACCGGATCCTGGTCGTGGCCGACGGAGGGGCGCCGCACGCCCCTCTCCTGGCGGCGGACCACCTCCGCCGGCACGCGCACGACCACGGGCCCGACGACTCCCCCGGACACCGTCACGACCACGACCACGGCCCCGACCACTCCCCCGGACACGAGTCCGACCACTCCCTTGGACACGACCACGCCCACGCGCGCGACGACGGGCAGGGGCACGACCACGGCGCCGGACACGACCACGGGCACGGGCACGCCTCCCGGGCCACCACCGCGTGACCTCCACGGCCACCGCCGGGGGCGCCGGGGGCGCCGCCGGCCCGTCCGCGGAACGGCGGCGGGTCGTCGTGCGGGGCACCGTGCAGGGCGTGGGGTTCCGGCCCTTCGTGCACCGTCTGGCGGCGGAGCTGGACCTCGCCGGTCATGTGCGCAACGGCGCGGCGGGAGTGGTCGCCGAGGTCGAGGGCGCGCCGGAGGCCGTGGCCGAGTTCTGCCGGGCCCTGGCCGAACGGCCACCGCCCCTGGCGGACGTCCGGGAGGTGGTCCACGAGACGGTCCCGGCGCTCGGCACGCCCGGTTTCGTCATCCACCCGTCCGAGGACGGGAACGGGGACGGCGTCGGCGCCGGCGGGAGCACGCGCCGGTCGCTCGTCCCGCCGGACACCGCGCCCTGCGACGACTGCCTGCGGGAGCTGGCGGACCCGGCGGACCGACGCCACCGGCACCCCTTCATCACGTGCACGCACTGCGGCCCCCGCTTCACCATCACCACCGGGCTGCCCTACGACCGGGCGACCACCACCATGGCGGTGTTCCCGCTGTGCCGGGAGTGCGCCACCGAGTACGCCGACCCCGCCGACCGCCGCTTCCACGCCCAGCCGGTGGCGTGCCACGACTGCGGTCCCCGGTTGCGGCTCACCCTGCCCGGCGGCCGGCCCCGGGAGGGCGAGGCGGCCCTGGCGGAGGCCCGCCGGCTCCTGGCGCGGGGCGCCGTGCTGGCCGTCAAGGGGCTCGGCGGGTACCACCTGGCGTGCGACGCCCGCGACGAGCGGGCCGTCGCCGCGCTGCGCACCCGCAAGCGGCGCGGCGGCAAGCCGTTCGCCGTGATGTGCGCCGACCTGGCGGACGCCGAGCGGCTGGCCCATGTCGGCCCCGAGGAGCGCGCCGTCCTGACGGGCCGGCGGCGGCCGATCGTCCTGCTGCGCCGTGCGGCGGGGACCGCGGGGCCGGCCGAGTCGGTCTGTCCGGGCGCCCCGGACATCGGTGTGATGCTGCCGTACACCCCCCTGCACCGGTTGCTGTTCGGTCTGCCGGGTGATCCGCCGGGGCCCCGGGTCCTGGTGATGACCAGCGGCAACCGGTCCGGGGAGCCGATCGTCACCGACGACGCCGAGGCACGGGAGCGGCTCGCCGGCCTCGCCGACGCCTGGCTCTGGCACGACCGGGTCATCGAGGCGCCCTGCGACGACTCCGTGGTCCGCGTCCGCGCGGACGGCGGCGGCGCGGTCGTCCTGCGCCGGTCACGGGGTCTCGTCCCCGAGCCGGTCGCGCTGCCCGTCCCCGTCGCCCCCGCCCTCGCGGTGGGCGGCGACCTCAAGAACGCCCTGTGCCTCGGCGCGGAGGACCGGGCCTGGTTCTCCCCGCACATCGGCGACATGGGCGACCTCGCCACCGTACGGGCCTTCGAGGGGGCGGCGCGGCGGCTGGGCGCGCTGACCGGGATCGACCACGGGCTGCTGGCGGCGGACCGGCATCCCGGGTACCACTCGGCCCGGTGGGCCCGGCGTGCCGCGGACGCCGCCGGCCTCGCGCTGCTGCCGGTGCAGCACCATCACGCCCACGTCGCCTCCCTGATGGCGGAGCACGGGCTGGACGGCGACGCCGTCGTCATCGGCGTGGCCTTCGACGGGACCGGGTACGGCGACGACGGCGCGGTCTGGGGCGGCGAGGTGCTGCTCGCGGGCTACGACGGCTACCGCCGGCTGGCGCATCTGCCGTACGCGCCGCTGCCCGGCGGTGACGCGGGGGTGGCCAACCCGTGCCGCACCGCGCTGGCCCGGCTGCGCGCCGCCGGTCTGCCCTGGGACGCGGACCTGCCGTGCGTCGCCGCCTGCGAGCCGGGTGAACTGCGGCTGCTGCGGCAGCAGTTGGAGCGCGGCACGGCGTGCGTGCCGACCTCCAGCATGGGCCGGCTCTTCGACGCGGTCTCCTCCCTCGTCGGGGTCTGCCACCGGACGCGCTACGAGGCGCAGGCCGCGCTGGAGCTGGAGTCGGCGGCGCTGCCCGCCTGGCCGGAGCCGACCGGGGCGTACGCCTTCGCCGAGGGTCTGGACCCCGGGCCCGCGCTGGCCGCGATCGTGGCCGACCTGCGGCGGGGGGTGCCGGTGCCGGTGATCGCCGCGCGCTTCCACCGGGCGGTCGCCCGGGCCGTGCTGGCGGTCTGCCGGTCCGTGCGCCGGCGGACGGGGACCGGTGTGGCCGCACTGTCGGGCGGGGTCTTCGCCAACGCGCTGCTCGACACCGAGTGCGCCGCGCTGCTGGCCGCGGACGGCTTCACGGTGCTGCGCCACCGGCGGGTGCCCCCCAACGACGGCGGTCTCGCGCTCGGCCAGCTGGTGGTGGCGGCCCACGGCCGTCGCACGGAACGTCCGCGACGAGAACGTCCGCAACGCGGACTCCCGCGACGAGAGCTTCGGCAACGAGAACTTCCGCGACGAGAACTTCGGCAACGAGAAGGAGGACGCTGATGTGCCTGGCGGTGCCCGGCCGGGTGGTCGGGATCGAGGACCGGGACGGCACGCGCATGGCGCGGGTCGATTTCGGCGGCGTGGTCAAGGACGTGTGCCTGGCCTACGTCCCGGACGCCGAGGTGGGCGAGTACGTCATCGTCCACGTCGGTTTCGCGCTCCAGCGGCTGGACGAGGAGTCGGCCCGCGCCTCGCTGGACCTGTTCGAGCAGCTCGGGCTGCTGGAGGAGGAGTTCGGCGACGCCTGGGCGCGCGCCGAGGCGGAGGCGGAGGCGGAGGCGGAGGCGGCCATGGAGCAGGAGGACGTCCGGTGAAGTACATCGAGGAGTTCAACGACCCCGCGCTGGCCCGGCGGCTGCTGGCCGAGATCCGGGCCACCGTGACCCGCCCCTGGGCGATGATGGAGGTCTGCGGCGGGCAGACCCACTCCATCATCCGCCACGGCATCGACCAGCTCCTCCCCGACGAGGTGGAGCTGATCCACGGCCCCGGCTGCCCGGTGTGCGTGACCCCGCTGGAGATGATCGACAAGGCACTGGCGATCGCGTCCCGCCCGAACGTCGTCTTCTGCTCCTTCGGCGACATGCTGCGCGTGCCGGGGACCGACCGCGACCTGTTCCGGGTGCGGGGCGAGGGCGGCGACGTCCGGGTGGTCTACTCGCCGCTGGACGCCCTGGACATCGCCCGCCGCGAGCCGGACAAGGAGGTCGTGTTCTTCGGCATCGGCTTCGAGACCACGGCCCCCGCCAACGCGATGACCGTGCACGAGGCCCGCCGGCAGGGCATCCGCAACTTCAGCCTGCTGGTGTCGCACGTACGGGTGCCGCCCGCGGTCGAGGCGATCATGCGGGCGCCCGGGTGCCGGGTGCAGGCCTTCCTGGCCGCCGGTCACGTGTGCAGCGTGATGGGCACCGCCGAGTACCCCGAACTGGCCGCGCGCCACCGCGTCCCGATCGTGGTGACCGGCTTCGAACCGCTGGACATCCTGGAGGGCGTCCGCCGTACGGTCCACCAGCTGGAGCGCGGGGAGCACCGGGTGGAGAACGCCTACCCGCGCGCGGTGCGCGAGGCCGGCAACCCGGCCGCGCTGCGCATGATCGAGGAGGTCTTCGAGGTCACCGACCGCGCCTGGCGGGGCATCGGGACCATCCCGGACAGCGGCTGGCGGCTGTCCGACGCGTTCCGGGCGTACGACGCCGAGCACCGCTTCGACGTCGGCGACGTGCGGACCGCCGAATCCCCCGAGTGCCGCAGCGGCGAGGTGCTGCAAGGGCTGATCAAGCCCCACGAGTGCCCGGCCTTCGGCACGACGTGCACCCCGCGCACCCCGCTGGGCGCGACGATGGTCTCCAGCGAGGGGGCCTGCGCCGCGTACTACCTGTACCGGCGGCTGGAGGTGGCCCCCGTTGGCTGAGACGACCGCTCAGACGACCGCTGAGACGACCGTGGACCCGGCGAACTGGTCCTGTCCCGCGCCCCTGCGCGACCACCCGGTGGTCGTGATGGGCCACGGCGGCGGCGGAGCGCTCTCCGGCGAGCTGACGCGGCATCTGTTCGCCGCGGCGTACGGCAACGAGACGCTCGCCGCGCTCACCGACTCCGCCGCCGTCGAACTGGGCGGGGCGCGGCTGGCGTTCTCCACCGACTCCTACGTCGTGCGCCCGCTGTTCTTCCCCGGTGGCAGCATCGGCGACCTGGCCGTGAACGGCACGGTCAACGACCTGGCGATGAGCGGTGCCCGGGCGGCGTACCTGTCGACGGCCTTCATCCTGGAGGAGGGCGTCGCACTGGACGTGGTCGGCCGGATCGCCCAGGCCGTGGGAGCCGCCGCCTCCGCCGCCGGGGTGACGGTGGCGACGGGCGACACCAAGGTCGTCGAGTCCGGCCACGGCGACGGCGTGTACCTCAACACCTCCGGCATCGGGCTGATCCCGCCGGGCGTCGACATCCGTCCGCAGCGCGCCGCACCGGGGGACGTGATCATCGTCAGCGGGCCGGTCGGCGCGCACGGTGTGGCGGTGCTGAGCGTGCGGGAGGGGCTGGAGTTCGGCTCCGACGTGGTCAGCGACACCGCTCCCCTAAGCGGGCTGGTGGCCGCGATGCTGGAGGTGACGCCGGACGTCCACGTCCTGCGCGACCCCACCCGGGGCGGGCTCGCCACCTCCCTGTGCGAGATCGCCACCGCCTCCGGCACCGGTGTCTCCCTCACCGAGAGCGCCGTCCCGGTGCCCGGCCCCGTGGCCGCCGCCTGCGGCTTCCTGGGGCTCGACCCGCTGTACGTGGCCAACGAGGGGCGGCTGGTGGCCTTCGTGCCGCCCGAGCACGCCGACGCCGTCCTCGCCGCGATGCACGCCCATCCGCAGGGGGCGGGCGCCGCCGTCGTCGGCCGTTGCGTGGCCGAGCACCCCGGCATGGTCGTCGCCCGCACCGGCCTCGGCGGCACCCGCGTCGTGGACCTGCCGCTGGGGGAGCAGCTGCCGCGCATCTGCTGAAGCGACGTCGGCCGCGTGCGCGCGACGGCCGCCTGCGCGCGCGTCGGCCGGTGTCGGCCGTACGGCGTCCGGCCGGGCCGTCGGGGTTCGGGCGCCGGGCGGTCCGGCAGCCGTCGGGCCTCGGCGGCCCGCGTCGCTGTGGGCGGTCCCGGCCGGCCCCGGGTGTCAGATCAGGTGGCCCCGGTCCTTCAGCCATCGGTGGACCGTCTCCTTGTCCGCCGGAGTGATCCGGACGGCACCGCCGATCCACGGGCCCTCGTCCTCGTTGAAGGCCGTGTCGGTGACGCGGGCGGTCACCCAGTGGGCCAGGTCCTGGGCGGAGCGGTCCGGGAGGGTGCCCCGCTCCCAGCCGGCGCGGGCCTCGCGGGCGGCGGCCGCGTCGTGCCGTTCGGTCTCCGCCAGCCAGGCCTCGACGAGCCGCTCGACGGTCCGGCGTTCCTCGGCGGAGGCCGGCCGGTGCGTGTCCTCGCTGTCCATGCGGGCCGGGTGCCCACGATGGGGGATCGGGAGACGTACGGATCCGCCATCGCGGACCGTGCCGGCAGGAGCCGTAGACGAACCGACCCTCGTCGCAGACCGTGTCGGAGGGGCGCGGCCGGGTACTCGATGAGCTCGCCGTCACGGCCTCGCCGGACGGTCCGCCGGACGCGGGCCGGCCACGGGGCCGACCAGGAACAGGAACGAGGGGGCACAGATGACGCAGCACGCGGACGACCACGCTCACGAACAGCACGCCGGCGTCGCGGAGCTGCGTCTGGCCTCCGGGGACCACGGCCTCGTCCCGCGGCGCGACCCGCTCGCCGAGGACCTTCCCCTCGACCGCAACCAGGCGATCCTCCAGGCCGCGAAGCAGGTCGGAGCGATCCTGAAGCGCAAGGGGCACCGGTTCGCCCTCGCGGGGAGCGTCGCGGTGTACGCCCACGGCGGTACCCAGAACCTCCAGCACGACGTCGACTTCTGCTTCCGTCCCGAGGACGCGGGGGACGTCGCCGAGACGCTGCGGGACGCCGGGCTGCCGGTGCACGCGCCGCCGGAGGACTGGCTGCTGAAGGCGAGCTGCCTCGGCCAGCAGGTCGACCTGATCTTCGAGCTGGCGCACCAGCCGGTCACCTCGGAGATGCTGGAGCGGGCCCAAGAGCTGTCGGTGGACTCGGTGTTCATGCCGGTGCTGTCGCCGACCGACCTGGTGCACAGCCTGGTGGCCGCCTTCTCCGAGCACCACTGCGACTTCGGGGCGGTGCTGCCGATCGCCCGGACGCTGCGGGAGCGGGTCGACTGGGACCGGGTGCGCCGGGCGTGCGGGGACGATCCGATGCCCGACGCGTTCTTCTACTTCCTGGAACGGCTGGAGGTCATCCCGCCGAGGCCGAAGGAGGAACAGCGATGAGGCCCCTCGCGGAGCACGCGGGCGGAGCCGGGGGCACCGGCTCCGCCCCCGGGAATCCCCAGAACCCGGGAAGCCCAGGAAGCCCGGGCAACCCTGGGAACCCTGGGAATCCCGAGAACCCCGAATACCGCGTCGCCCACCTGCGCGACCGGCTCGCCGCGGAGGAACTGGGCGAGCTGGGCGTACGCGCCGAGGTGCGGGCCGGGTCGGTCGTGGTGACCGGCACGGTGCCGTCCTCGGAGTGCCGGGAGACACTGCTGCGGACCGTCCGCGAGGCGCTGGCCGGGCTCCCCGTGCACACCGATGTCGTGGTGGCGGAGACCGCCTCCCCGGACCACGCGGAGGACCTGCCATGATCCGGGTCGCCGCCGTCGGGGACATCCACATGGGACCGGACAGCCAGGGCCTGCTGCGGCCCGCCTTCGACACCCTGCCCGAGTGCGCCGACCTGCTGCTGCTGGCCGGCGACCTCACCCGGCACGGCACACCGGAGGAGGCGCGCGTGGTGGCGCGGGAGGTGCAGGGCCTGCCGGTGCCGGTCGTGGCGGTGCTGGGCAACCACGACCACCACGACGAACAGCCCGAGAAGGTCACCGCCATCCTCCAGGACGCGGACGTGACGGTCCTGGAGGGCGAGGGGACGGTCGTCGAGTGCGAGGGGACGCGCGTCGGGATCGCCGGGACGAAGGGGTTCTGCGGCGGGTTCGTCGGGCGCAGCGCCGGGGAGTTCGGCGAGCCGCTGATGAAGGAGTTCGTCCGCACCACCCGGCGCAGCGCGGACGCCCTGCGCACGGCGCTGGAGGAGCTGGACCGGGAGGGCTGCGACGTGCGGATCGCGCTCACCCACTTCTCCCCCGTCGCCGACACCCTCGCCGGTGAGCCGTTGGAGATCTACCCGTTCCTCGGCAGCTACCTGCTGGCCGAGGCGATCGACACGGCGGGCGCCGACCTCGCCGTGCACGGCCACGCCCACGCGGGCACGGAGCACGGGATGACCGCGGGCGGGGTGCGGGTGCGGAACGTGGCCCAGCCGGTCATCCGCCGGGCGTTCAACGTGTACCAGCTGCACGGCGACTGACGCCGGGGCGGCGGTCTCCGCTCCGCACGCGATCGGGGAGCGCCGTCCGGACGTGCCGGCGCCGTTCCCCGGTCGCGTGGGGAGCGCCCGGTTGCGCGGCCCGTGTCCCCGGGGCACGGGCCGCGCCGTGCGCACGCCGGGGCGCTGACACGTTCAGGTGATGATCGCCCGGGACTCCCCCGCCGGCCGGCCGCCCACCCGTATCCAGGGCGCATGGATGATCTCCGTACCTCTGACGACTCCCCTTCCCCCTCCCGTTCCCTCTCCCGCCGGCGGTTCACCGCCGCGGCCGCGGCCGGTACGGCCGGTGCCGCCGCCCTGACCGCGGTCCCGAGCCCGGCGACCGCCGCCCCTGCCCCGCAGGCCCCGAGCACGCCGAGGTCGACGGCCGACTGGGCCACCTGCCTCGCCGTCGCCCGGGCGCTGCTGGTGGTCGACGAGCAGGACCGGCCGCTGGTCCCCGGTTATCTCGAGATCCTCGACTCCGGTCTGCCGCGCGCCCGGACGCGGACCGCGAAGAAGGTGCTCGTGGTGGGCGCGGGGCCGGCCGGGCTGCTGGCGGCCTGGCTGCTGAAGCGGGCCGGGCACCGCGTGACGCTCGTGGAGGCCAACGGCAACCGGGTCGGCGGCCGGATCAAGACCTTCCGCACCGGCGGGCACGAGCAGGCGCCGCGGGCGTTCGCCGACCCCCTTCAGTACGCGGAGGCCGGGGCCATGCGGCTCCCCGGCAGCCATCCACTGGTGATGGCCCTGACCGGCAAGCTCAAGGTGGAGCGCCGACGGTTCCACCTGGTCGACGTGGACGCCGAGGGCAAGCCGGTCAACAACGCCTGGCTGCACGTCAACGGCGTCCGCGTGCGCCGCTCCGCGTACGCCGCGTCGCCCCGCAGGGTCAACCGGTCCTTCGGGGTGCCCCGGAAGTACTGGGACACCCCCTCCTCGGCCATCCTGCGCGCGGCCCTGGACCCGGTCCGCGACGAGTTCAGCACCGTCGGCGCCGACGGCAAGCGCGTCGACAAGCCGATGCCGGAGCGCGTACAGGGCTGGGCCCGGGTCGTGCAGCGGTACGGGGACTGGTCGATGTACCGGTTCCTGACCGAGGCGGCCGGTCTCGACGAGCGGACGATCGATCTCGTCGGCACCCTGGAGAACCTCACCTCGCGGCTGCCTCTCTCCTTCATCCACAGCTTCATCAGCGCCTCGCTGATCAGCCCGGACACCGAGTTCTGGGAGCTGGTCGGCGGCACGGCCACGCTCCCGGACGCACTGCTGCGGGAGGTCTCCGACGTGCTGCGGCTGGACCGGCGCGCGACCCGCGTCGAGTACTGGGCGCCGGACGGGCGCGGCACCGACGGCACCGCGCACGTGCGCGCGGACGGCCCGCACGTGTGGATCGACACCGTCTCCGAGGGCCGCGACGGCGAGGTCGTGCGCGAGCAGTTCACGGGGGACGCCGCGATCGTCACGGTGCCGTTCTCCGGGCTGCGTCAGGTGCAGGTCAGGCCGCTGATGTCGTACAAGAAGCGGCGGGCGGTGGCCGAGCTGCACTACGACAGCGCGACCAAGGTGCTGCTGGAGTTCGCCCGCCGCTGGTGGGAGTTCACGGAGGCCGACTGGAAGCGGGAACTGGACGCCGTGCGCGCCGGGCTCTACGACGACTACCGGGCGGGCCGGGTGCCCGACGACGGGAGCCTGCTGGGCGCCCACCCGTCCGTGCCGCGCGGCCACATCAGTCCGGCGCAGCGCGTGCACTACGCCGCGCACCGGTGGGCGACCCGCGACGAGCCCGAGGCGGCGCACATCGTCGGCGGGGGTTCGGTGTCCGACAACTCCAACCGGTTCATGATCAACCCGTCGCACCCGGTCGAGGGCAGCGCGGGCGGTGTCGTGCTGGCCTCCTACAGCTGGGCCGACGACGCCTCCCGCTGGGACTCCCTCGACGACGACGCGCGCTACCCGCACGCCCTGCGCGGTCTCCAGCAGGTGTACGGCCGGCGCGTCGAGGTCTTCTACACGGGCGCCGGCCGCACCCAGAGCTGGCTGCGCGACCCGTACGCCTACGGGGAGGCGTCCGTGCTGCTGCCCGGCCAGCACACGGAGCTCCTGGCGGCGATCCGCACGCCCGAGGGGCCGCTGCACTTCGCCGGCGACCACACCTCGGTGAAGCCGTCGTGGATCGAGGGCGCGCTGGAGTCGGCGGTGCGGGCCGCGCTGGAGGTGCACCGGGCCTGACCCCGCGCCACGCGGGGGGCCGGCACCGGCGGGAACGCCGAAGCCGCGCGGGGCTCTGGTACCGGCGGGAACGCCGGAGCCGCGCGGACGCCGGTACAGGGGAGTGCGTCCGCGCGGCGGTCGGGGGGTGGCGCCGGTCAGCTCGTCGCGCGGACGGCCTCGCGGATGAGGTCCGCGACGTCCTTGGGCCGGGACACGGCGACGGCGTGCGAGGCGCCCTCGATCTCGACGACGGTCGCCCCGGCCCGCTTGGCGCCGAAGCGCTCGACCTCGGGGTTGATGGCGTTGTCCCCGCCGGCGATCAGCGCCCAGGAGGGCTTCGTCCGCCAGGCGGCCGCGGTGGCGGTCTCCTCGAACGCGGCGGCGGCCAGCGGGCGCTGGGTCGCGGCGAGGACCTTGGTGACCTCGGCCGGGACGTCGGCGGCAAACACCGCCGGGAAGGCGTCCTCGGTGATGGTGACCTCGACGGCCGGCTCGCCGCCCGGCACCGGGTACGTCCACTGTTTGAGGTTGCTGACCAGCGGCGACAGCGGGAAGCGACCCTGGAGCTCGCCCAGGCTCTCGCCCTCCTCCAGCGCGTAGGCGGCGACGTAGACGAGACCGACGACGTTCTCCGTGACACCGGCGACGGTGATCAGGGCGCCGCCGTAGGAGTGGCCGACGAGGACGACGGGGCCGTCGATCTGCGCGGCGACCGAGGCGACGTAGGCGGCGTCGGAGGCGAGCCCGCGCAGCGGGTTGGCCGGGGCGATCACGGGGATGCCGTGGCTCTGGAGCTCGGCGACGACGCCGGACCAGCTGCCCGCGTCGGCGAACGCTCCGTGGACGAGGAGGACGGTGGGCGTGGTGGTGGTCATGGTGGTGCGTGCCCCTCGGGTCAGGCGGAGTGGAGGGCGCCGCGCAGGGTGGCGACGGCCTGGTTGATGGCGGCCTCGGCACCGTGCGTGGACCGCAGGGCGTTGAGCATGACGAAGTCGTGGATGACGCCCTGGTAGCGGACGGCGGTGACGGGGACGCCGGCCGTGCGGAGCTTGCCCGCGTAGGCCTCGCCCTCGTCGCGCAGGACGTCCGCCTCGGCGGTGATGACCAGGGCCGGGGGCAGGCCGGTGAGCTGCTCGGTGGTGGCGCGCAGCGGGGAGGCGGTGATCTGGGCGCGCTCGGACTCGTCGGTGGTGTACTGGTCCCAGAACCACTGCATGCCGTCGCGGCGCAGGAAGTAGCCGGTGGCGAACTGGTGGTAGGAGCCGGTGTCGAAGGCGGCGTCGGTGACCGGGTAGAAGAGGACCTGCTGCACGATCGGGATGCCGCCGCGCTCCTTGGCCATGAGGGTCAGCGCGGCCGCCATGTTGCCGCCGACGGAGTCGCCGGCGACGGCGAGGCGGGAGGCGTCCAGGCCCTTCTCCGCGCCCTCCTCGACGACCCACCGCGCGACCGCGAAGTTCTGCTCGATGGCGACCGGGTAGCGGGCCTCGGGCGAGAGGTCGTACTCGGGGAAGACCACGGCCGCCGAGGCGCCGACGGCGAGTTCGCGGACGAGGCGGTCGTGGGTGTGGGCGTTGCCGAACACCCAGCCGGCACCGTGGATGTAGACGATCACCGGCAGGGGGCCGGTGGCGCCGGCGGGCTTGACGATACGGGCGCGGACGCTGCCGGTGGGCCCACCGGAGACGGTGATCCACTCCTCGTCGACGGCCGGCTTGTCGATCTCGCCGGACTGGACCTCGTCGACGGCCTTGCGCCCCTCCGCCGGCGGCAGGTCGAACAGGTACGGCGGGTTGGCGGTCGCCTCGGCGAACGCGGCGGCCTCGGGCTCCAGTACCGGTCGGACCGGTTCGACGACGTCGGACATGGGTGTCTCCTGCTGTTGGCGGTGTGCTGTCTTGCCCCGGCACGCTATGTCGGCCGGGCGGCCGCGGATGGTCCGCGGGTGCACCGGCACTGTCCTCACAGCGCACGGAAAGGCGGTGCACTGCCGGGCCCGACGTGCGGTGCGCCGTGGGGCCCCGACGTGCGGTGCGCCGTAGGGCCCCGACGTGCGGTGCGCCGTGGAGCCCGACGGGCCCCGACGTGCGGTGCGCTCGGGGAACAGCCTGGTGCTGTCGGGCCGGTTCGGCCAGTCGGCAGGGTGAGGACGGGAACCGGCACCGGCCCGGGAGACGCGAGAGACGCGGGATCGGTGTTCGCCGCCGTCGACACCCTGTCCGTCGATCGCGGGCTGCGGGAGCATGCCACATCGGAGCAGCGGTGCCGGTCGGCGGGCTGATGACGTGCGGCTTTTCACCCCGTGCCGACCGGGGCGGGCGCGGTGGCTCCGCCCCGCCCGGCGGCGTCCCGGCACTCGCGCGGGGACATGCCGTAGGCGGTGCGGAAGACCCGGCTGAAGTGGGTGGCGCTGGTGAAGCCCCAGCGGCCCGCCACGGCCGCTATGGTCCGGCCGCCCCGGCCGTGGCGCACCAGGTCGCGCCGGCACTCCTCCAGGCGGCGGCGCAGGATCCAGCGGCCGACCGTGGTGCCCTCGTCCTGGAACAGTCTGTGCAGGTAGCGCACGGAGATGTGGTGGGCCCGGGCGATGGTCTCCGGGGACAGGTCCGGTTCGGTCAGGTGGAGTTCGACGTACTCCAGGATCCGGACCAGCACCGGTGCCCGCCCGTCCGGTGTGCGCGGCGCGTGTGCCTCCAGTTGTTCCGCGGCCAGGGTGGCGAGCAGGTTCACGGCGTTCCAGGCGAGCATCTCGCCGACGTGCGGCCGGGCCGCGGAGGCGGTGCGGGCGAGGTCGGACAGCAGCGGCGACAGCAGCGTGCCGAGCCGGGACGACCGGGCGACCGGCGTCCGCGCGATCCGCCGTGCGTCGGCGGGCGTCAGCGCGAGCAGCTCGCCGGGGACCAGGAACACCGTCGCGCGGAACCGCTCGGGGAAGTCGAGCTCCGCCGGGTGGCGGGCGTCGTAGAAGCAGAGGTCGCCCGGTGCGAGCGGCAGGGCGAGCGGGTCGGGGTCGGGGGGTGCCGGGGCGCCCCGCACGCCGACGAAGAGGTACTCGCCGCCCTCCGTGGCGCGCAGCCGGTGCGCGGGGTACGGCGAGCGCTCGCCCGGCAGCGGGCCGGGGCCGCGCTCGCCGGTCACGATCTCGACGCCCGGGGGCGTCCGGCGGACCCGCGGGCCGATGGTGCTGGTGATGGACATCCGCCGTTGCCTCCGGAGCGACTGTCGGTCTCGTCGCCCGGACCGTAGGCAGGGCCGGGTGCAAAAAGAGTGACATCGCGGTGAGACCCGCAGGTCGGAGCCTTGTTCCGCCCGTCACCTGAGGCGCGGAGCGGGCTAGCTAGGTGCCTTCCTCCTCGGTGCCTTCCTCCTCGGTGCCTTCCTCCTCGGTGCGCTCCGCCGCGAACACCCGCAGCAGGTCGTGCAGCCCGTAGCGGCCCGGCGCGTGCTCGGTGACCAGGTGGGCGTCGGCGAGCTCGGCGAGCAGCAGGCGGGCGCGGCGCACCGGGAGCCCGGTGAGCGCCGCGGCGCCCGCCGGGGTGAGGACGGAACCCGGGTGGCGGGGCAGGAGGCGGAACAGGCGGGCGCTGTCCGGCGGGAGCCGCCGGTAGGAGCCCAGGAAGGCGGTGCGCGGGTCGGACGCGAGGCCGGGGGCGGTGAGGGCGTCGAGGGTCCGCCGGGGGTCGCGGAGTTCGGCGGCGAGGGCCGTGAGGGGCACGTTGGGGCGGGCGGCGGCGTGTGCGGCGGCGGTCAGGGCCAGCGGCAGCCCGCCGCAGCGGGCGGCGATCTCGTCGGCGGCGCGCGCTTCGGCGGCGCACGCTTCGGCGGCCTGCCGGCCGGCGCCGACGCGGAGCGCCAGCGCCTCGCGGGCGTCCTCGGCCGGCAGTGGGTCCAGGCGCAGCGGGCGGGCGCCCGACGCGATCAGGCCGGGCAGGGCGTGGCGGCTGGTGACCAGCGCCAGGCAGCCCGGTGCCGCGGGCAGCAGCGGACGCAGCTGCTCCGTGCCGGCGGCGTCGTCGAGGAGCACGAGGACGCGTCGGCCGGCCAGCAGGGTGCGGTACCGGCCGGTCAGGGCGGCCAGGCCGTCCGGCATGAGCGGGGCGGGGACGCCCAGCGCCGCGAGCATGCCGCGCAGCGCCTCCTCGGGCCGCAGGGCGGGCCGGCCCGGGGTGAACCCGTCCAGCGCGACGTGGAGCAGGCCGTCCGGGAAGCGGTGGGCGGCGCGGCGCGCCCAGCGCACGGCGAGCGCCGTCTTGCCGACGCCCGCCATCCCGCCGATCAGCACGGCCGCCGACGCCCCTCCCCCGTTCTCCGCCGGGCCCGTGTGGGCCGTCAGCCACTCCAGCTCGGTCCGGCGGCCGGCGAACGCGACCGGGTCGGCGGGCAGGTGGGCGGGACGGGCGGTGGCGGGGGCGGGCGCCGACGCCGCGCGGGCGGTGCCGAGCCGCAGGACGGGCACCGCCCGTCCCACGTCCACGGCCGGCCCGGACCGCAGTCTGCCCACCTCCTGGCGCAGCACCCGCGTGTGCGCCGCCGCCAGCTCGGCGCCGGGCACGATGCCGAGTTCCGCCGTCAGCCGCCTGCGGACGTCGTCGTACGCGGTCAGCGCCTCCGCCTGGAGGCCGCAGGCCGCCAGCGACAGGACCAGCCGGGCGTGCAGCGCCTCGTCGAGCGGGTCGAGTACGGCGGCCCTGCGCAGGGCGGGCAGGACGTGCTCGGCGCGGCCGCACAGCAGGGCGGCGTCGGCCGCGAGCCCGGCCGTGTGCAGGAGCTCGCGCTCGACGGCGGTGAACTGGACGTGTTCGCGCGCGGACGCCGGGATGCCCATCGCCACCGGGCCGCGCCACTGGCCGAGCGCCTCGGTGAAGCGCCCGGCCGCCGTCTCGGGGCGTCCGGTGGCCGCGGCCCGCTTGCCCTGCCGGGTCAGTTCGCGGAAGCGCAGCAGGTCGACCTCGTCCGGGTCCGCCTCCAGAAGGTAGCCGCCGGGATGCCGCCGCAGCCGTCCGCCGGGGGCGCGGGGCGGCAGCTCCGGCTCCAGCAGCCGGCGCAGCGCACCGGCGTACCGGCGCACCACGTTCAGTGCGCTGGCGGGCGGGCGTTCGGCCCACAGCACGTCGAGGATCTCGCTCGTCGGCACGGGCCGGCCGGTGTGGGCCAGGAGCAGGGCGAGGAGGGCGCGCTGCTGGGGGAACCCCAGGTCGAGCTCCTGTCCGTCCCGCCACGCCCGTACGGGCCCCAGCATCTCGAACCGCACCCGCCGACCTTCCCCTTCCGTCCCGGCAACCGGTGCCATCCTAAAAACGCGTGCGGCGGGGGGTGGGGGTCGGGGCGCGGCGTTCCCCGGCCGCCGGGTGGCGGGGGACGCCGGGCGGCGGGTGGCGGGCGGCGAGCCGGATGCGGCCGGGGCGGCGGGTGGCGGGCACCGGCAGCGGGCGGCGCGTGCCGGGGGTGGCATGCGGATGCGCCCGGGGCGGCGGGTTCCCGGGCGCGGACCCGCCCCCGGTCAGCAGGCGCCGGCGTGGCCGGTCGCGCCGGTCAGGCGGGCCTCGATCCGTTCGGCGTCGGGGTGGGGCCGAGGGCCCGGGGCGCGGTGGGCCCCCGCTTCCGGCGACGGGTGGCGGCACCAACGGCGGACGCCGGACGCCGGCGGGGGACGCCGGGTGGCGCGGGCGGCGAGCGGATGCGCCCGGGGCAGCGGGTTCCCGGGCGCGGACCCGCCCCCGGTCAGCAGGCGCCGGCGTGGCCGGTCGCGCCGGTCAGGCGGGCCTCGATCCGTTCGGCGTCGGGGTGGGCGAGGGCCTTGAGCAGGGCGAGGGCCTGCTCCCAGGCGGCGCGGGCGCCGTCCCGGTCGCCCATGGCCTGGTGGGTGTCGCCGAGGCGGCCGAGGATGTCGGCCTCGGTGTAGGGCACGCCGAGGCCGCGCAGGAGGGCGAGGGCGTTGCGGTAGCCGAGCAGGGCGTGCGGGTGGCGGCCGAGGTGGTGGTGGGCGTAGGCGATGCTGTCCCAGGTGACGGCCTGTCCGTAGCGGTCGTCGAGCTCCTGGAGCATGGTCAGGGCTTCCGAGCAGTGGGTGAGCGCCCGCTCGTGCTCGCCGAGCAGGGCGTGGTACCAGCCGACGGAGTTCAGGACGGCGGCCTGCGCGGCCCGGTCGCCGAGGGCGCGGAACAGGCCGAGGGCGAGCTGGTTGTGGCGCAGAGCGCCGGGGAGGTCGCCGCGCTGCTCGCTCTCCCAGCCGAGACTGCGGTGGGTGTGGGCGCGGCCGGTGTCGTCGCCCAGCGCGGTGAAGAGTTCCAGGGCGTGCTCCAGGCGCGGGACGGAGTCCGCGTGCAGTCCGAGGCGGCCCTCGATGCGGCCCAGCGCGCGCAGTCCGCGGGCCAGGAGGCCGGGGTCGTCGAGGCGCCGGGCGGCGTCGAGGGCGGTGCGCTGGACGGCGAGTCCGTCGTGCCAGTGGCCGCGCCGGTCGAAGAACGGCTCCAGCGACCAGGCCAGGTGGCAGGCGAGCCGTTCGTGCCCGCGGGCGGCGGCCGTCTCGACGACGGCGAGCAGCACCGTGTGCTCCGCGGTGAGCCAGGCCAGCGCGCGGTCGACGTCGGCGAGCGGCTCGGGGCGGACGCCGTCCGGGGCGGGCGGCGGGGGCGGCGGGTCGGAGTTGGGGGCGAGCAGGCGGTCCGCGGCGTGGGCGGTGTGCAGGTAGTGGTGGTGGAGCCGGTGCAGGGCCGCGTGCCGTTCGTCCTCGGTGTGCCGCTCGTCGAGCAGTTCGGCGGCGTGGGCGCGCAGCAGGTCGTGGAAGGCGTGGCGGCCGGGGCTGTGCTCGGTGACGAGGTGCAGGGCGGTCAGCTCGGCCAGCAGGGGCCGGGTCCGGCGCACCGGCAGGCCGGCCAGCGCGGCCGCCGCCGGGAGGGAGAAGTCGGGGCCGGGGTGCAGGGCGAGCAGCCGGAACAGGCGGGCGGCCTGCTCCGACACCTCCCGCGAGGACCAGGAGAACACCGTGCTCACGTCGGCGGAGGCGTCGGAGCGGGCGAAGGCGTCGAGGCTGCCGTCGGCCTCGCGCAGTTCGGCGGCGATGGCCGCGAGCGGGAAGTGGGGGTGGGCCGCGGCGCGGGCGGCGACACAGGCGAGGGCGAGGGGCAGCCCGGCGCACAGGGCGCCGATCTCGTCGGCGGCGCGCGGCTCGGCCTCGACCCGGCCCGCGCCGAGGCGGCGGACGAGGAGGCCCCGCGCCTGGCCGGGGCCGAACGGCCGCAGCGTGAGGGCGTGGGCGCCGGCGGCGGACACCAGGGAGGACAGTCCGTCGCGGCTGGTGACGAGGGCGAGGCAGCCGGGCGAGCCGGGCAGCAGCGGTCGGACGTGGTCGCTGTCGCGGGCGTTGTCCAGGACGACGAGGACCCGCCGTCCGGCCAGCGTGCTGCGGTAGAGCGCGGTCTGCGCGTCCAGGCCGTGCGGCACGCGTTCCGGCGGCACCCCGAGGGCGTCCAGGAACCCGCGGACGGCCTCCCCCGGCTCCACGGCCGCGCCGGACGGGTCGAAGCCGCGCAGATTCACATAGAGCTGTCCGTCGGGGAAGCGGTGGGCGACCCGGTGGGCGCAGTGGACGGCGAGGGTGGTCTTGCCGACGCCCGCCATGCCGCCGATGGCGCTGATCACGACGGTGTCCGGGCCGGGCCCGTCCACGCCCGGCAGGGGCAGGGTGAGCAGTTCGTCCAGTTCGGCGTCGCGCCCGGTGAACGCCGGTATGTCGTGCGGAAGCTGGGCCGGGGCGGGGAAGGAGGCGACCGGGGCGACGGGGGCGTCCGCCCCGGCGGCCGCGGCGGACGGCGGCACCGTCTCCCGGTCCTCCCCCGGCACCGTGTCCCATTCCTCCCTCGGCGCCGTCTCCCGGTCATCCCGCAGCACCGCCTCCCACTCCTCCCGCAGCACCGTCTCCCGCGCCTCCCGCAGCTCCGGCCCCGGGTCGATCCCCAGGCCGTCGGCCAGCCGCCGACGTACGGCGTCGTAGGCGTCCAGCGCCTCGGGGCGGCGGCCCGCGGCCGCGAGGGTGAGGATCAGGCCGGCCTGGAGGGGTTCGTCCAGCGGATGGTCGGCGGCGGCCAGGCGCAGGTCGGGCAGGACCGCGTCCGGCGTGCCCGCGCGCAGGGCCGCGCCGGCCGCCTCGCGCAGGGCCGCGAGCCGCTCCCTCCCGGCCGCGTCGAACGCCGGGTGGGTGCGGGCGTGCGCGGGAATCCCGGCGGCGACCGGGCCGTGCCACAGCGCGAGCGCCTCGGTGAGCAGGTCCAGCGCCCGCGCGGGTGACTCCCGCACGCTGTGCCGTCCGGCCTCCCGCAGCGCGCGGAAGGCCAGCAGGTCGAGCGAGTCACCGTCCGTCACCAGGCGGTATCCGCCCGCGTCCCGCAGCAGCCACCGGCCCTCGGCGCGGGGGGCGAGCGAAGGTTCCAGCAGCCGGCGCAGCGTCCCGACGTGCCGCCGCACCACGTTGACCGCGCTGCGCGGCGGGTCGGCCCCCCACAGCACGTCGACGATCTCTTCGACGGCGACCGGCTGTCCCGCCCTGACCAGCAGCAACGCCAAGAAGGAACGTTCCTGCGGACCTCCGGGCTCCAGCTCGGTGCTCCCCCGCCACACCCGCACGGGCCCCAGTACCGCGAACCGCACCGGCTCCGGGCGCGCGTCGTCCGCCCGTAGGTTCCGTTCGTGCCTCACGCGACGGGACTGTACGTCAGGGAGATCACCGACAGTCGCCCAGGGGGACGGGGATCAGGGGTCACGGGGAGACAAGCGGGTGCGCCGCGGCGCGGGAACCGCAGCGCGGGAACCGCAGCGCGGGAACCGCAGCGCGGGAGCGCGGGAACCGCAGCGGGGCTCAGCCCTCTTCCACCCGCTTCAGGGCGTCCACGAGCGCCTGGTGGATCTCGTCGGGCAGCCAGCGGCAGTGGGCCCCCTGGACCACGTACTCGGCGACCTCCCGCAGCTTGGTGTTGGTGTGCTGGGAGATCTCCTTGAGGACCTCCCAGCCCTGCTCGGGGCGGAGGTGGCCGACGGCGACGACCACGCCGATCGCCTGGTCGACGACGGCGTGGGAGACCACGGCCTGCCTCAGCTGGCCTATCTCCTCCTCGAGGACACCGATCCGCTCGTTGAGCTCCTCCTCCGTGGTCATGGCGGGCCGCCTCTCCTCCGCGTCCGGTAACCGTGCGGGCGATCAGGGGCGATCACCGTGCCAATCCGTCCCATCCTGCCCCCGCCGGCACCGCTGCGCCGCACCTGGAACGAACGGCATCACCGGGTGCGGTACGGAAAACGAATGCGGTCCCCGATGCCGGGCAGGCGAGGAGGGCGGACGGCCGGCGCCCCGTGCCCCCGCCGCGGGCGGGCGGCTCGGCCGCCGGGCCGCACGCCCTGCGCGGCGCGGGGCACCACGGACACCGGACGGGGCCGAGATGAGCACACTGTTCTTCGACAGCGACGACCTGCGCCTGACCGAGGACTTCCTCAGCCGGGCCTACGCGCGCATGCACATCGGCAGCAACGCCCCGGGGGCCGGACGGGCGCGGATCACCCGGGCCGCCGCCCCGTCGGTGACCGTGGACGAGCTCGACCTGGACTTCGAGATGAGCTACTCGGTCACGCCCCTGGGGCGGATCTGCCTGTGCCTCGTCCACGAGGGGGCCATCCGGGACCACGTCGTCGGCGGCGGCGTCGAGGACGCCTTCGGTCCGGGCGACGTGGTGTCGTTCGCGCCGCCGGAGCTGCCGTACTCGGGCCGGGTCTGCAACGCCCGCTACAACATCACGATGCTGGAGCCCGGCCTGCTCGCGCAGGTCGCCGCCGGCGCGCCCGGACACCGGGCCGGACCGGTGCGGCTGACCGGCCACCGGCCGCACTCCCCGGCCGCGGCCCGGCACCTCAGCCGCTCCATCGGCTACCTGCGCGACCACGTCCTGTCCGACCCCGGTCTCGCCGACCAGCCGCTGATCACCTCGACGGCCGCGCAGCACCTGGCGGCGGGGGTCCTGGCCGCCTTCCCCAACACCGCGCTCACCGACCCCACCCCGGCCGACCGCAACGACGCGCACCCCGCCACCCTGCGCCGCGCGCTCGCCCACATGGACGACCACGCCGACGAGCCCCTCACCGTCGCCGACATCGCCGCGGCCGCCCACGTCACCGTACGGGCCCTGCAGTACGCCTTCCGCCGCCATCTGGACACCACGCCCCTGGCCCATCTGCGCCGGGTGCGCCTGGCCCACGCCCACGCCGACCTGCTGGCCGCGGACCCGGCGGACGGCACCACGGTCACCGCCGTCGCGGCCCGCTGGGGCTTCTTCCATCCGGGCCGCTTCGCCACCCTGTACCGCTCCGCGTACGGACGCCCGCCGCGCCGGACCCTCGCCACCGGATAGCGAGCGGCCCCCCGCGGGCTGTCACGAGCCCGCGGGGGCCGGGAACGCGGGAGGCCGGGAACGCGGGAGGCCGGGAACGCGGGAGGCCGGGAACGCGGGAGGCCGGGAACGCGCCGGTCCCCGCTCACTCCAGGCGGCGCTGGTCCTCCTCGCTCCACGCCCGGGTGTCGCGCGGCGGTACGTACGGCTCCTTGTCCTTCGGCAGCCCGCCCGCCACGGCACGCTGGCGGGCCATCTCCGCGTCGAACTCCAGACCGAGCAGGATCGCGATGTTGGTGATCCACAGCCACACCAGGAAGACGATCACACCGGCGAGCGTGCCGTAGGTCTTGTTGTACGAGGCGAAGTTCGCGGCGTAGAACGCGAAGCCGGCGGAGGCGATCATCCAGATCAGCAGCGCCAGCACGCTGCCCGGGGTGATCCAGCGGAAGCCGCGCCCCTTCACGTTCGGCGCGGCCCAGTACAGCAGCGCGATCATCATGGTGACCAGGACGACGAGCACCGGCCACTTCGCGATCGACCACACCGTCAGCGCGGTGTCCCCGATGCCGAGCGCCTCACCGGCCCGGCGGGCCAGGCCGCCGGTGAACACCACGATCAGGGCGCTGATCACCGCCAGGACGAGCAGCACCACCGTGACGCCGACCCGCACCGGCAGCACCTTCCACACGGGGCGGCCCTCCGGCATGTCGTACACGGCGTTGGCGCTGCGGATGAACGCGGCGACGTAGCCGGATGCCGACCACACCGCGAGGACGATGCCGACGAGCGCCATGATCGAGCCGACGCCGCCGCGGCCCTGGAGCTGCTGCACCGCGTCGCTGATGATGTCGCGTGCCGAGCCCGGGGCCAGTGTCCGCACGTTCTCCAGGACCTGGTCCGTGGCGGATCGGCCGGCGACGCCCAGCAGGGACACCAGCACGAGCAGCGCCGGGAACAGCGACAGCACTCCGTAGTACGTCAGGGCGGCCGCGCGGTCGGTGAGCTCGTCGTCCTGGAACTCGCGCACCGTGCCCTTCAGCACCGCCAGCCAGGAACGTCTCGGCAACTGGGTGGGCTCGTCGGGTGCCCGTCGCTCCACCTGCTCGTCCGGGCCCGGTGTGGGGCGGGGTTTCGATGTCCGTGCCATGGGACCGGAGTAACCCGCACGGCCCGTCGCATGCGTCGGCCGGGCCTCGGAACCGCGGATCCCGGGCGTCCGCCGGGAGCGCGTCCGCCGACTTCCCGTCGTCGGCGGCGCAGGTCGGGGCCGGTTCGGGGTATCCGCATTCCGGAGACGGCCACGGAGACGGCCACGGAGCGGGAGGGAGCGGGAATGGTCAGGCGATCCGGCTGCCGGAGTTCCCGGCGTCGTCGTGTATCAGCGTCGCCGCCGCGTCGCAGAAGGCCTCCAGCCCCTCCAGCAGCGCGACCCGCCGGGCGGCGGGCATCACCGCCAGCACCGCCTGCAACTGCTGTTCCCGGCGCACGCGCAGATCCGCGAGGAAGGCCCGCCCCCGGCCGCTGAGACGCAGCCGCACCTCGCGCCGGTCGGCCGGGCTCACCGCCCGTTCGACGAACCCGGAGGCCTGCAACCGGTCGCAGAGCCGGCTGGTCGACGGCGGGGTGGAGGCGAGCGAGTCGGCGAGGGTGCGCAGATTGATGCCCTCGTGATGCTCGAGGATCAGCAGCACGCGCAACTGGGACGCGGAGGCGGGGGCGGTCGAGGCCCTGCCCCACAGGACTTCCAGCAGCTCCGCGGCCGTCGCGGTGACCCGTGCGACCTCTTCGGGCTCCGGGCGATGGCGGAAGGCAGTCACGGTCCACACTCTCGCAGGCACTGGGTCGACCGCCAGCGTACTAGGGACCGCGTCGGCCGACCCCGTCGTACGCCCGGAGGGGGTACGGCGACACGGCGGGCGGCGGGCACAGCGACACGGCGGGCCGCGGCCGCACCGAGGGCCTCGTGCGCGTACGAGGCCGCCAAGAATTCGACGAAAGGTTGATGTTGTGACCACCGTGAACGCACTGGTGACCGCCGAGCGCGCGCTGCGGACGGCGGCCCCCCACGAGGTGATCGACGCGGTCCGCGGCGTACTGCTCCGCCAGTACGCCGCGGACTCCGTCGAGCTGTACCTCGCCGACTACGGCCTGACCGTGCTGCAACCGGTGTCCGAGCTGCCGCACACGGCGGAACCGGTGTCGGTGCACGACGGCCCGGCCGGCCGGGCGTTCGGCGCGCAGGAACCGTTCGTGGAAGCCGTGGGGGACGGGCGGGTACGGGTGCACCTGCCGGTCTCCGTGCGCGGCGACCGGCTCGGCGTGCTGACGGTCACCCTGCCGGAGCCGGCCGGCGACGTGCCGGCCGAACTCGCGGAGATCGCGCGGGCCCTCGGGCACGAGCTGATCGTGGCCGAACGGGACACCGACCTCTATGTCCAGGCGAGACGCAAGGACCGGCTCACCCTGGCCGCCGAGATGCAGTGGCACCTGCTCCCGGGCCGGTCGTGCAGCCGCCCCGAGTTCGAGCTGGGCGCGCAACTGGAGCCCGCCTACGCGGTCTTCGGCGACAACTACGACTGGTCCGCGACGGCCGACCGCCTGATGCTGTACGTCACCAACGGCATGGGCGAGGGCACGGAGGCGTCCCTGCTGACCGGTCTGGCCATCACCGCGCTGCGCAACGCCCGGCGGGCCGGACTGTCCCTCGCCGACCAGGCGGCCCTCGCCGACCAGGCCGTGCACGCCCACTACCGGGGCCGCCGCTACCTGTCCGTCCTCATGCTCGACCTCGACCTCACCACGGGACGCGCCCGGGTGGTGGACGCCGGCTCCCCGCGCATGCTGAGGCTGCGCGACGGCCGTGTGGAACGGATTCCGCTCGACGCCCAGTTGCCGCTCGGCATGTTCGAGGAGACCGACTACGTGGAGCAGGAGGTGCACGCCGAGCCCGGTGACCGCCTCGTCTTCGTCAGCGACGGCGTGCACGCGGTCGCCTCCCCCGGCGGAGAGACGTACGGCGACGCCCCCCTCGCCCGCGCGATCCAGGCCACCCGCCTGCTGCCCGCGGCCGAGGTACCGCACGCCGTCCTGCGCGAACTGACCCGCCACCGCGGCGAACGGACCCCGGAGGACGACGCCCTGGTGGTCTGCCTGGACTGGCGGGGGCGCTGATCGGGGAGAGCGGCGGGGGAGGCGGCGGGCGGCGGGGGCCCGTGGGGCGCCCCGGCGGGTGGCGCGCGGGCGCGGACGCGGCGTGTGCGGGCCCGGCGGACTCGGTCGCGACACGCGCGGGCTGCCCTGCTCGGCTGTGCGCCGGGGCGTGAGCCGCCGCCCGCCGCTCGCGCGCCCCCGTTGCCGCTTGTCACCGCCCCGGTCCGCGCACTACTGTCACCACGCCTTGGTGAACGGGAAATCCGGTGTGATGCCGGTGCGGCCCTCGCCACTGTGATCGGGAAGTCCGGCTCCGGCCCTCACGGGCAGCCACTGGGTCCTCGGACCCGGGAAGGCGGAGCACGGGCGGTGGTACCCGTCAGCCAGGAGACCGGCCAAGGCGCGTCAACCATCCACGAGGTGCTGGAGAGGGTCTGCTGAGCCATGCACATAGCCGAGGGTTTCCTTCCTCCGGCGCACGCGGTCGCCTGGGGCATCGCGTCGGCGCCGTTCGTCGTCCACGGAGTCCGCGCACTGAGCCGTGAGGTGCGCGAGCACCCGGAGAGCACGCTTCTCCTCGGCGCCTCCGGGGCCTTCACGTTCGTCCTGTCCGCTCTCAAGCTGCCCTCGGTGACCGGCAGTTGTTCGCACCCCACCGGGACCGGCCTGGGCGCGATCCTCTTTCGGCCGCCGGTCATGACGGTGCTGGGCACCATCACCCTGCTCTTCCAGGCACTGCTGCTCGCGCACGGCGGGCTGACCACGCTCGGCGCCAACGCCTTCTCGATGGCGATCGTCGGGCCCTGGGCCGGCTACGGCACGTACCGGCTGCTGCGGCGGTTCGCCGTGCCGCTGATGGTCGCGGTGTTCTTCGGCGCGTTCGTCGCCGACCTGTCGACGTACTGCGTCACCAGCGTGCAGCTGGCGCTGGCGTTCCCCGACCCGGGCAGCGGCTTCCTGGGCGCGCTCGGCAAGTTCGGCTCCATCTTCGCCGTCACGCAGATCCCGCTCGCGGTGAGCGAGGGTCTGCTCACCGTCCTGGTGATGCGTCTGCTGGTGCAGTCCAGCAAGGGCGAACTGACCCGGCTCGGCGTGCTCGTCACCGGGCGGCGACAGGCGCAGCCGACCGGGACGGAGGCGGTGGCCCGGTGAACCGCAACGCGAGGATCAACGCCCTGCTGCTGCTCGTGGTGGTCGCCCTCGCGGTGCTGCCGCTGGCCCTGGGCCTGGGCGACGGCAAGAAGGAGCCGTTCGCGGGCTCCGACGCCGAGGCGGAGACGGCGATCACCGAGATCGAACCGGACTACGAACCGTGGTTCTCCCCGCTGTACGAGCCGCCGTCCGGTGAGATCGAGTCGGCGCTGTTCGCCCTCCAGGCCGCGCTGGGCGCGGGCGTCCTCGCCTACTACTTCGGCCTGCGCCGGGGCCGGCGGCAGGGCGAACAGCGGGCGAGGGCCCTGCCGGACGGCCCGGAGACCGCACACCGGACGGTCCCGGACGACGGCGCGGCCGGCGCGGAGCGTACGGAGGCGACCGCGCCCGCGGACGGCGCCCCCGGCGGTGCCGGGAAGTCCGGGCGGGGACGGGCCTGACCCTCGTGCTGCCGATCGACGCGGCGGCGCACAGCAGCCGCTGGCGCCGCCGTCACCCCGTGGACAAGGCCGTACTCGGACTCGGGCTGACCCTGCTCGCGATCTCCCTGCCGCCCTGGCCCGGTGCGGCCCTGGTCCTGGTGACGGCGCTCGCCGTGCTGCTGGGCCCGGCGGGAGTACCGGCCCGCCGGCTGTGGCGCGCCTACCGGGTGCCGCTGGGCTTCTGCGCCACCGGTGCCCTCCCGCTGCTGGTCCGGGTGGGCGGGCCCGGCGCCTTCGTGGGCCTGGCCGACGGCGGGCCCGCGCGGGCCGGGGAGCTGATGCTGCGCACCTCGGCCGCCTCCCTCGGCGTGCTGCTGTTCGCGTTCACCACCCCCATGTCCGACCTGCTGCCACGGCTGGTGCGGGCCGGCGTGCCCGCGCCGGTCGTGGACGTCGCCCTGGTCACGTACCGCATGAGTTTCCTGCTGCTGGACTCCGTGCGGCGGATCCGGGAGGCCCAGGCGGCCCGGCTCGGGCACACCTCGCGGGCCGCCGAGTGGCGCTCCCTCGCCGGGCTCGGCGCCACCGCCTTCGTGCGGGCCTTCGACCGGGCGGCGCGCCTCCAGGCCGGGCTCGCCGGACGCGGCTACGACGGCACCCTGCGCGTCCTGGTGCCCGAGGCCCGCGTCTCCGTCCGCTTCACGGCCGCGAGCTGCGCGCTCCTCGCAACGGTGGCCGCCCTCACCCTCGTCCTGGAAGGGCCCCTGTCATGAGCGAGCCGGTGGCCCTGCGGGGCGTCTCCTTCGCGTACGAGGACGGCCCGGCCGTGCTCGACGGTCTCGACTTCGCGGTCCGCGAGGGCCGCGCGCTCGCCCTGCTCGGCCGCAACGGCAGCGGCAAGACGACCCTGATGCGGCTGCTCAGCGGCGGACTGCGGCCGCGCGCCGGGACGGTGACGGTCGACGGGCGGCCGGTGGTGTACGACCGCAAGGGGCTGACCGGGCTGCGGACGACCGTCCAGCTGGTGGTGCAGGACCCGGACGACCAGTTGTTCGCCGCGTCCGTCGCGCAGGACGTGTCGTTCGGGCCGCTGAACCTCGGTCTGCCCGACAACGAGGTACGGGCCCGGGTGGCGGAGGCGCTCGCCGCCCTGGACATCGCCGCCCTCGCCGACCGGCCCACCCATCTGCTCTCCTACGGGCAGCGCAAGCGGACCGCGATCGCGGGCGCCGTCGCGATGCGGCCGCGCGTGCTCGTCCTCGACGAGCCGACCGCCGGGCTCGACCCGGACGGCCAGGAGCGCCTCCTGGCCACGCTCGACGCCCTGCGCGCCGCCGGCACCACGGTCGTGATGGCCACCCACGACGTCGACCTGGCCCTGCGCTGGGCCGACGACGCGGCCCTCCTCACCCCGTCCGGCGTCCACACCGGGCCCGCCGCCCCCACCCTGGCCCGCGCCGACCTGCTCCGCGCGGCGGGGCTGCGGCTGCCCTGGGGCGTCGCCGCGGCCCGGCTGCTGCGGGCGCAGGGCGCGTTGGCCGAGGGCGATGCCGGCCCCCGCAGCCCGGAGGAGCTGGCCGCCCTGGCGGCGGCCGTCCCGTCCCCCCGGCCGGCCGACGGCTGAGGCGGGCCCGTCCGGCGGGGTGTCGACGCGCCGCCCGGTGGAACCCGGTGGGTCGGAAGGAAGCCCCGCCGACACCCTGGAGGCCGTGTGCACCGCGATCCCGACGCCCTCCACCGCCGCGTCCGCCAGGAGGTGACGGACCGGGCGGACGCCCTCTGGGGCGTCGCGTCGGCACTGCACGCCGACCCCGAGTACGCCTTCGCCGAGCGGCGGGCCTGCGCGCTGCTGACGGGTGAGCTGCGCCGGGCCGGATTCGAGGTGCGGCAGGACGTGGCGGGCCTGCCGACCGCGTTCACCGCGCGCCACGGCCGGGGGCGGCCCGCGGTGGCGCTGCTGCTGGAGTACGACGCCCTGCCCGGCCTCGGGCACGCGTGCGGGCACAACCTGATCGCCGCCGCCGGCCTGGGCGCGGCGATCGCCGCCCGCGCCGCGCTGGGTCCGGACGCCGGGTCGGTGCTGGCGGTGGGCAGCCCGGCCGAGGAGGGCGGCGGGGGCAAGGTGCTGGAGGTGGAGGCGGGCGTCTTCGACCACGTCGACGCCGCGCTCATGTTCCACCCGGGGGTGTACGACTGGGTCCGGGCGCCGCTGACGGCCCAGGAGCAGTACCGGGTCGGCTTCCACGGCCGCGCCGCCCACCCGACGGGCAACCCCACGGAGGGCATCGACGCGCTCGCGGCCCTCGTCGAGCTGTTCAACGTGCTGGCCGCGCTCGGTCGGCGGTTGCCCGAGGCCTCGCACGTCCAGGGCATCGTCACGCACGGCGGTACGGCCACCAACATCGTGCCCGAGTACGCCGAGGGGCTGTTCGGGCTGCGCGCCGCCACCACGGACGCCCTGGACGACCTCGCCGGGCAGGTGCGGTCCGCCGCCGAGGGCGTGGCGCTCGCCACCGGCACCACGTGCGCCGTCGAGCGTGCCACCGTGCGCTACGAGCACTTCCGGGACAGCGGGGCGCTGTCGGGGCGGTTCGCCGCGCACCTGCGCCGGGCCGGCATCACCGTGACGCCGCCGGTGCCGGGGGTGTACCTCGGCTCGTCGGACATCGGGAACGTCAGCGGGCGGGTGCCGGCCATCCACCCCTTCGTCGCGATCATGGGTGAGGACGGCTCCGACCACACACCCGAGTTCGCCGCCGCCGCGGCCTCCGACCGGGCCCGGCACGTCCTCCTGGCGGCCACGGAGGCCCTGGCCTGCACGGCGGTGGACGTCCTGTGCGACGCGGACCTGCGGGCCGAGGCGTGGCGCGGGCACGACCACGGGATCACCACCGGCACCGCCCCACGCTGACCGGGCACCGCCCGACACCGACCCGTGCCGCCGGACGGCCGGACGGCGCGCCGTGCGGGGCCCCGGGTCGGCCCCGGTCCCTTGGCCCCCTGGCCCGGGGGCCCGGGTCGGGGGTCCGGGATCCGGGGCCGGGGTCCGAGGCCTGGCGTCGGAGGCGGGAGGCCCGCGAGCGGAGGCCGAGGGCCCGGGGGCGGAGGCCGGGGGTCCGGGGGCGGAGGCCGGGGGCCCGGGGGCGGAGGCCGGGGGCCCGGGGGCGGAGGCCGGGGGCCCGGGGGCGGAGGCCGGGGGACCGCGGGGCGCCGCCCGACACCGGCCCGCGCCCCCGGACGGCGCGCCGTGCGGGGACCCGAGTCGGACCCGGTCCCTTGGCCCCCTGGCCCGGGGGCCCGGGTCGGGGATCCGGGGTCCGGGGCCGGGGTCCGAGGCCTGGCGTCGGAGGCCGGAGGCCCGGGGGCGGAGGCCGGGGGCCCGGGGGCGGAGGCCGGGGGACCGCGGGGCGGAGGCCGGGGGACCGCGGGGCGGAGGCCGGGGGACCGCGGGGCGCCGCCCGACACCGGCCCGCGCCCCCGGACGGCGCGCCGTGCGGGGACCCGAGTCGGACCCGGTCCCTA